>JAZUGW010000001.1:0-25983 GCA_045641465.1 Kiritimatiellia bacterium
CCGATCGCGTGGAACGCATTGCCCGAACGATCGAGATCAAGACGCCCGACCCGCTCATCGACTCGCTCCTCGCCTGCCAGCTCGTGGCGGCGGACGCGGTCTTCGAGGCACCGAACATCAGCTGCGGCGTCACCAACTGGCGTACGCCCTACGGCGGCTGGCGGCAGGCGTACATTGTGCTCGCCACGCGCTGGAGCGAGGGGCTTAAGTCCCATGCGCGCCTCTTCTTCAAGGCCCAGCACAAGGACGGACGCATTCCCTCTTTTTGTACGAGGGACAATGTCTACAACATGAACGAGGTCTTCGTCGACTCGGTGTTGCGCTACTGGCGTTGGAGCGGGGACGATGACTTCATGCGCGAAGTCGCCTACGAAGGCGTGAAGCGCCATCTCGACTGGATGGAGCGGAACATGAAGATGCCGGGCACCGACATCTTCGAGAACTGGCTCAACGCCTGGAACACCGACAACAAGTGGTGCAATGGCGGCGGCGGGACAGTCGCCTCGGCCTATGTCGCCTACGCCTATCGCACGATGGCGGCGGTCGCGCGCAAACTGGGACGCGACGCGGACGCGCAGCGCTTCGCCGCCCGTTCCGATGCCGTTACCCGCGCCATTTCCAAATTGCTGTGGGATGAGCGCGCCGGCGTGTGGGGCGAGTACCGCGAGCGGTTCGGGCTCGGCCGCCTGATGCTCAACCCCGACACATCCGCGGTCTATACCGCGATCGACTCGCTGCCGTTCGACCGTGCGCGGTTTCGCCGGGCAGTTGGCTGGATCGAGCGCAACACGCCCTCGCTGTTCACCGCCGACGGCACGGTGTTCCTCTATTCGTCCAACAAGCTGCCGCAGTTCTACTCCTCGTGCGGACTCTACCAGCAGGAGAATTTCCACTGGGCGCTTGCGTGCTATCAGGCGGGCGAACCGGAGCTCGGCTGGCGCAATCTGCACGGCGCGTGCGAGGTTTCCGCGCGCAGCGAGCACAGCGGGCCGGGGACGGTCTTCTACGATCTCGATCACGACCTGGTGGCGCCGTATGGCGCCGACCTTTCCGACAGCGTGGGCATCTTTCTGCGGACGGTGGTGGAAGGCGTATTCGGCATTGTGGATGGCCGGCGGATCACCCCGTCGTTCCCCGCCGCCTGGGATCGCGCGGAAATCAAGTCGCCCTACGTCTCCTACGTCTGGACGCGCAAGGACGGCGTGAAGATCACGGCGAAGCGAGCCGATGCGTCCGTCGAGGTGCGACCTGCGGCGCGGGCGACCTTCGCCGGTGCCGCGATGATTCCCGCGCACCGGAACTGGGGCGCGGCGAAGGGCGAGGGAACGGATTGCACGGTTCCCGCCGGAGTACAGGCGCGGCCTGTCGATCTCGACGGCGTCTTCAACCAGGAGTGGCGGCTCCTCCACGCGCGCACCTATTCGCCGCGTATCGGGAACTTCCGCTGGTCACCGGGAATACCCCGCACCGTGATGGCGAACGGACGCAGCTGGTGGGAATGGCACGAGGTGTGCGGCAATCGGCGGTGGGCGCGGAATTATGCCGTTCCCGCCAAACTTGACTGGCCGCAGGATGGCATCCTCCGGACGAAGTACGGTCCCGAATTCAAGTTGGGTCCCGAGGCTGGCACGAATGCTGTTTTCACCTCGTTCTTCGACCAGTTCCCGAAGGAGGTTTCGGTGCCGCTGAAGGGCCGAGCGCAGAAACTCGCGTTGCTGACGGCGGTATCGACCAATCCCAACGTCGACTGGATGGAAGCGGCGCAGGTCATCGTTGAATATGCCGATGGCACCGCGAAGACGCTTTCGCTTGTGCCGCCGGACAATTGCGACGACTGGCTCGGCTACAGCTGGGGGCACTGGGCGCGCTCCAATTCTGCTACGGACAACACGCCTTACGCGGTGAAGGGCAATCCGGTTCAGTTCGCCCCGCGCGCGCACGCCAACGTGCTGGCGATCGACCTCGATCCCAAGCGTGAACTCAAGTCCCTGCGCTTCGTCTGCCGCGGCACAGAAACGCTTGCCGGGCTCCTTGCCGCCACGCTCTACTGACGGATTGACGGCGAATGCGTTTCGCGACGACTTTTTGTTCACTCGGGCGAAGCGGAATTTGGTATAATAGGGGCATGAAACCGATATCGACCAATATAAGCGACTTCGAGGCCCTGCGCACACGCGGGCAGACGTATGTGGATAAAACAGCATACTTGCATCGACTTATCACTGATCCGAATCGGAGCTATTACTTTCTGGCGCGTCCGCGGCGGTTCGGCAAGTCGCTCGCCGTGACAACGTTGAAATCGATCTTTCTTGGTCATCGCAAGTTTTTCGAGGATCTCGCCATCGCGAAGACCGACTACGACTGGAAGCCGCATGTGGTCATCCACTTCAACTGGGGAATGACGGACGTCTCGACGCCGGAGCGTTTCGACCAGTCGCTGGCGGTCGCCGTTGGTGACGCATTGCGCGCGGCGGGGTATGCCTATGAGGAGCAGCTTCTGCCGTCCGACAACCTCAAGCGGGCCATCGACTATTTCTATGCGAAAGACGGCGTGGGTCCGGTGATTCTGATCGACGAATATGACGATCCCGTCGCGAAGGCGTTGAAGGACGTCCCACGCGCGGAGACGATCCGCGACCGGCTCGCGTCCATCTACGCGCAGTTCAAGGACAACTCGGGCAAGATCCGCTTTCTCTTCATCACCGGCGTGAGCAAGTTCACGAAGCTCTCGATCTTCTCGACCCTCTCGTCCCTCAACGACATCTCGTTCGAGGACGACTACGCGGCAATGTGCGGCTACACCGAGGAGGAGCTCGGGGCGAACTTCGAGGAGCACCTGCGGGCCCATGCGGAGAAGATGGCGCTTCCCTACGAACGCTACCGGGCGGAGCTGAAGCGGTGGTACAACGGCTACCGCTTTGCGCGGAAGAATCCGGTGACGGTGTACAACCCCGTCTCGATCGCGCTCACGCTCTTCGCGAAGGACGATGCGTTTCGCGGCCACTGGACGCAGACGGGCCGGGCGTCGTCGCTGATGAACGTCATCGCGCGCGAAGGGTTGCTGAAGCTCGACTACGAGAACCTCGAAGGCGTGAATGATTCAGCATTTGATGTTTCCGACCTGGCGGTGATCAATCCGGTGGGGCTGCTGTTCCAGACGGGCTACCTGACGATTCGCGACTATTCGCCGCAGTTCGACGACTACACGCTCGGCGTGCCGGACGAGGAGGTGCGTCGCGACTTGACGTTGCTGCTGGCGGGCGTTGCTGCCAACCGTGACATGGACTGGGCGAAGAGCATGGGTTCGCAGCTGCTGCGCGGACGCTTCGAGCCGTTCTTTGAGGGACTGAAGGCGCTTTACGCGGGCATGGCCTACGGTTCGCTGGAGGAGCGTGCGCACGAGACGAGCTATGCGCGTTGTCTCTCGTTCCTTCTGGCGGCGCACGGGCTCCGTTTCCGGATGGAGGACGTGCAGGCCGACGGCCGCGCGGACGTGGTGGCGGAGCACCCATGTGGTGTCTTCATCTTCGAGCTGAAGGTTGACGAGCCGGCTTCCGCCGCGCTGGAGCAGGTCCGCTCGAAGGGCTATGACGCGCCGTACCGCGGAAAGGGGCTTCCGATTTACCTGATCGGCCTCGGCTTCGATTCCAAAACGCGCCACCTCGCCGACTGCCGAGAATCGCGGGTTGAATGAATGGAATAAGGTTGATGCTATGGAGATGAAACAGGTTTTGATTTGTGCGCTTGCGGCGGTGAGTGCGTGTGCATGGGCTGATGCGGCGCGTGATGCGAAGCGTCCGTATGAGATGGTGTGGGCGCATCGCGAAGCGGACGACGTGCCGCCGCTCGTGCGTTTGGAAACGGCGGACGAATGGACGGTGCAGACGTCGAACGCGGCCGCGCGCTTCGAAACGGCGACGGACCGTGCGCTCTTCGGCGACAGCGTGTGCCGTCTCTACTATCGGGCAACGGGGAGGGGACCGCGCGTGACGCTGCGCCTGAAGACGCCGCAGAAGGTATCGTCCGCCTTCGACACGATTTCCTGCTGGGTGTACGGCAACAACGTCTACTACATGAGGACGAAGACGCCGTCGACGACGGTTTTCGCGGATTTCCTCGATGCCGACGGCAAGCCGTTCAGCGTCAATCTCGTCCATGTGCATCATCTCGAGTGGTATCTCGCGCGGCGGCGGCTCAACCCGTCCGAGCAGGCGCGTGCCGCGAAAGGGGCGACCTTCCTCGGTTTCACCCTCACGGGCGGCACGAACACCGAGGACCGTTCGCTCGATTTCACGAGCTTCTGCGCCTTCAAGGAAGAACTCAAGCCGCTCGCGTTCAAGCCGCGCGCGAAGCGTCCGAACCGCGTGTTCCCCGACGCTCCGGCGGGACTCAACACGGGCGCGGGTGAATTGCCGTTCCCCAATACGCCGCGCACGATCATCCCGAACACGACGGCGACGGCCGATCTCGAACTGCGGGCTCCGTCGAAGGCGGGCGCGTGGGACGATCTGGCCTTCCGCTGGAAGGGCGGCGCGTGGCAGCAGGTGGCGCGCGGCGGCGGCGTGTGGTTCGCCTTGGCGGACCGGAAAGCCCCGACTCGCTTCGACGCGGCGGCGACGACGGTTGTCACGAATCGCGTGACGCCGCTCGATGTGACGCTCACCGATACGCTGCCGTCCGGCGGCATAGTGACGACGCATGTGCATCAGGACGGTCGTTCGCTGGTGCTCGATGTCGCGACCGACCGGCTTGACGTCCATTCGGTGCGCTTCGGCGCCTGGCAGGGGCCCGTGAATCCGCAGCGCGTGGTGATGCCGTACTACACGTACGGTTTTGGCTCGGACGACAAGCGTCCGGGCGTGGTTGTGACGGAGCTGGCGGGTCGTCCGTTCTTCCACATGGCGCACAGCGACTGGACGCAGTCCAACGCCAGTCAGCCCTATTCGACGGCGTTGACATGGGACGGCGGCATCGCCTCGAACGGCGGCACCTACTACTACGCGAAGACGGACGGCGTGAAGAACGTCTGCCGTGAGCGGTTCGTGTATGTGTTCTCGGACCGCGTCGAAGACGTGCTGCCGAACATCCCGAACGCGAAGAGTCCGTGGAAGCACGTCACGGGCACGGGCGTGTGGCGGGCGCATGGCGCTTCGCCCTCGCGCCAGAAGGACATCGACACGTGGCGCGACGTGCGTGCGCGCGGCATCAAGCATCTCATCATCACGGACCACGAAGTGGGCTGGCGCGACGGCAATGAAAGCTTCACGTTCCGTACGGAACCGGCGCCGAAGAAAGGCGGCAACAAGGGCCAGTACGACTATGCGCGCGTGATGATCGACGAACTCGGCTTCGTGTATGGTCCCTACAACAACTTCACCGACTTCGCGCCGGTCAACGGACATTGGAGCGCCGACCGCGTGAGCCGTACGGCCTCGGGCGAGCTGCAGACGGCGTGGAACCGCTGCTACGCGCCGAAACCGGCGTTCGCGGTGGAGGCGTGCGAACGCCTGACGCCGATCATCCAGAAGAAATTCCATTTCAACACGGCGTACTGCGATGTGCATACGGCGGTGACACCGTGGGGACGGTGCGACTACGATGCGCGCGTGCCGGGTGCGGGTGCCTTCACCTCCACGTTCTATGCCTTCGGCGAAATCATGCTCATCCAGAAGGCGAACTGGCAGGGTCCCGTCTACTCCGAAGGCAACAACCACTTCATGTATTGCGGCCTCACCGACGGCAACTACGCGCAGGACCAGAGCTATCGTCCGGCGGACAACCCGTGGTTTGTCGACTTCGACCTCCTGCGCCTCCATCCGCTCTGCTGCAACTTCGGCATGGGCTACGAGACGATGTTCTATCCCGGCACGACGGCGCCCAAGGATCCGGACGTGAAGGCCGACCGGTTCCTCGCGGCGACGGTCGCGTTCGGACACCCCGGCTTTTTCCTGCACGGACGCGTCTATGAAGACCGCAGCTACTTCATGATCCAGGCGCTGGCGGCGAAGTACTGCCTGTCGGATGTGGAGAAGATCCGCTATGTGGGGCTGGACGGCAAGGCGGTCGATACGTCGACGGCGCTCGCGACGGGTGTGCTCCAGCTTTCGCAGGTTGCCGTGTGGTATCAGGACGGTACCTTCGTGGCCGCGAACGGATCGAAGTCCGCACCGATGCGCGTGCCGGGCGTGAAAGACCTCTGGCTGCCGCCGAACGGCTATTGCGGCTGGAGTGCGGACGGAAAGGTCTTCGTGTTCAGCGGCCTGGTGGACGGTCGGCGCGTGGACTATTCCGTGTCGCCGGAATACGTCTATCTCGACGGACGCGGCACGGAGACGAAGTTCCCGGACGGTTCGGTGGCGAAGGGCGTGGTGATTCGTCTTGCCGAGCAGGGCACAGCGAACTGGCCGCAGCCGAAGATCGCCGATTTCGCGGCGCGGTCCAAGCCGTCCGCCGAACTGCTCGCGCGGCTGCAGCCGCCGCCCGAGGGCGACTTCCCGCTGCCGTATCTGTGCCAGGCGGGTTGCACGATGCGGGGACAGGCGGGCGCGCCGGTCGACCCCGTAACCGGGGCCTTCGCAGGAACCAGCCTGGTGACCTGTGGCGGCGTGGACAAGCTGGGTCTTTCGATGCACCCGCCCTGGAAGACGCCGGCGCGCGGCGATGTGTTCATGCGCTATCCGGTTACGCTGCCGTGTTCTCCGCTCGTGTTCTCGGCGGTGGTGGGCAAGCGCGACGGCAGCGATGCAGGTGACGGCATCCTCTACCGCCTCGTGCTGACGGATGCCCAGGGGAAGATGCACGAACTCGCGCGCCAGACGGTGACTGCACACGAATGGGTGCCGATTTCGGCCGATCTGTCGTCCTGGAAAGGACAGCACGTCTCGCTTCTGCTGATCGCAGACCCGGGTCCCGCGAACAATACCAACGGCGACTGGGCCGCCTGGGCGGACATGCGGCTTCGAATGAAAAAGTGAAAACCTGAGGGCCCAACGAGGCTTGCAAGTCTCGTGTGGAAAATTTCCTGTGGACTTCCGCGTGGAAATGCGCTAGAATACGAACTGGTTTTTCACTTTGGCAATCGTGTTGTCCCAAAGAATGTGACTGGATGCGGTGATTTCTGAAAAAAGGTTCCCTATGAAAACGAATACTGGTTTCTTGGCGTTGAGTCTTGCGGCGGCTGTGGCTGTCGCGGGTGTGTCGTCCGTGTGGGGTGAGATCGCTCTCACGGCGACCGACTGGGTCGGTAATGGCAGCGACACAAAGGCATCGCAGTATGCCAACTGGTACGGTAATGCGATTCCCACGACGAGCCTGCGCTTCTCGTCGGGCGCCATCGGCAAGACCGTCACTTTCGACGCCGTCTATGGTGCCACCGCTCATGTCTGGGTGGGCACGGATGTTGCCGGAGCTCTCTACAATCCCACGACCGGCGAGACGCACCCCGTCATTTGGGAGGCGACCGATCCGTCCTACGGCATCAACCAAACGAAGGACAGGATAATCATTGCCGATAGTGCCAACCAGAATGGAGCGCTCTGGATCAAGAGCGGAACCTATTGGACGGCTGACCAGTTGCGTATTGCGTATGCGGCGGCGCCCGTCGCCGCCTGGGTGTATCTGGAGGAGGGTTCGCTGTCGTCGGGAGGCGATCTGCGGATGTGTGAAGGCAACGGCGCCATCGGCCGGCTCATTGTCGGCAGCGGCGATCCGGCGAAACACGCGACGTTGACAACGTCGGTTACCAAGTGGGCGGTGGTGAGTGCGAGTGGCGGCGACTCGCAAATCACCCTTCGCGCGGGCGGCGAGTTCCATGTGGCCTATTGCTGTCAGCGCGACACCACGAAGTCGAAACTCGTGTTCGATGGCGGTGCGTTCGTGAAGGATGGCGATATCAGTAATCAGATAGGCTTCCTGTATGGCGGCGACTACCCCAGTGTGACGGATCCCGCGAGCCGCCCCGTGGATCAGCAGATTCGGATGGAGGTGACCGCGAATGGCGGCGTGATCGACATTCAGTCGTTTGATACGCGCATCGATGCGCAGATCCGTCTCGCCGAGGGCGTGACGGACGGCGTGCTCACGAAGCGCGGAACGGCCACATTGGTGCTGGGTGACGCGGGAAGTGCGTTTGACGGTACCTTCCGTGTGGCGGCGGGTGCGTTGCAGCTGGGAACCGTGGGCGAGAATACGAAGGCGATCCTTGACGGCGGTACATTGTCGTTGACGGGGGGAGCGCTCGCGCGGCTCGAAGTCGTGAAGGGAGCCTTCCGCGTAGGTTCGTTGCCGGCGCATGCGGGTAAGGTCGTCGTCTCGGGCGGCGAACTTCAGGTGACGGTCGATCCGAGTGTGCTGGAAGATGGTGTGCCGTATCGCACGAGCGTGAATGTGGTAACCGACTTCGAACTGGCCGACGGGCTGACGACGGCGGCTGTGTTCAAGCCGTTCCGCTTTGACGACTTCGATTTTGTGCAGTCCGTCGATGACGAAGGATTCATCGTGCTCACGCCGTCGCGGTGGACGCGCACGTTGACATTGCGTGCGGACACGGAGGCGCTGGTTATCGACGAGCCGATCGGCGCCGAGGTGGTGGATGTGCACAAGTATGGAACGTACGATGTCACGTTCGCGGCCACCAATGCCTTCACGGGCGTCCTCTACATCCACGAGGGTGCGCTGGTCGCCGATCGAGGCGTGGGCATTCCTGCGGGGGTGCAGATCGTTTTGGCGGGCGGCACGTGGGTCAGTCGTGCGGGCGGCACGGTCACGGATATGCTTGGTACGGGCGCGGGTGCGTTTTTGGTGGAGACGGGCGCCGATCTGAAGTTGGCGACGTCGACGCAGCCTCTGACGGTGAATTTCGGCGGCGTGGGCGACGACTATGTGGTGCCGAATGATGAAGCGACCGAGCATACGATCGAGTTCAACAACTATGCGGGGGCCACGGCTCCCTTGACGTTCATGAATCCAATCCACTATTCGAGCGGTAATTTGATTTTGCAGACGGGTCCGGCGGATGCGGCGGCGACCGTGACACTGGGCGGTTCCCTCACGTGGTCGGGTGCAGGCGGAGATGTTTTCCAGCGCGGGACCGGAACGGTGAACTATGACGCGCCGTTCGCCCTGGGAGAGAAGTTCCTCAGCGTGGAGGGCGGTGCGGCGAAACTCACATCCGCGTTGGACGGGACGACGGCGACGGTGGGCCACCTGACGGTGGGTGTTTCGGGGAAGGCCGAGATGACGCAGGAAGGCGGCACGGCGAAGATGTACGGCATCAACGTCGGCAGCGGAAAAAATTATCAGAACCTGATCCTCGGCGATGCGGCGGGAAGCGAAGGAACCTACAATCTCAAGGGTGGAAAGCTGTCGTCGGACTGGAACACGTTTGTCGGCTACCGTGGTACAGGTCGCCTTTGCCAGACCGGTGGCGAGGCCGAGCTCGGCACGCGCGGATGGTTGGTCATCGCCCAGGCGAGCGGCAGTAAGGGCATCTACCAGCAGTCGGGCGGTACGGCCCGCGTCGTCTCGGCGTCGTTGGGCTGTATTGTGGGCGAAAGCGGCGAAGGTACGCTTGATGTGAGCGGAGAAGGTTCGTTCACGGTGGCGAATGAATTCCGTTTGACGAGTAATGCGGGGAGCAAGTCGACCGTGAATGTGCATGACGGCGGACGCCTGGCGGTCGGGTATCTTAAGCTGGGGAGCGGTGCGTCGGCGTCGCTCAACGTGGATGGCGGTACGCTGGCCTACTCGGGCGCGACCGATCGCTCGAACTTCTTCGGTTCCCCGGTGGTGCCGATCACGGTTGGCGAGAAGGGCATGACGTTCGACACGGGCGCGGCGACTGTGTCCTCCGAATCGATGGTCCTCTTGACGGGCGATCAGTCGGGGCCGTTCACGAAAATCGGTACGGGCAAGATGAGTCTGAACCGTCTGCCGGAGACGAGCGTGGTGAATGTGTCCGAGGGTACGTTGACGACCTCGGGCGTCATGCTGAACAAGGGCCTCACCCATCGGTGGAGTTTCAATGGGGATCTCACGGATTCCGTGGGTGGTCAGACGGCGCAGTTCTCGGGTACGGGCGTGTCGTTTACGGCGGACGGCAAGCAGGTGCGCATCACGCCGAACGGCACGAAGCGGGTGAACTTCATCGATCTCGGCGCCAACGTCGTGCCGAAGGACGATACGCCGTTTACGCTTGAATTCTGGACGACGCTTCACGAGATGGTGGCGTGGTCTCATATCTTCTGCTTCACGACGAGCGGCCAGGCCGGCCTGATGGCGAACTTCTGCACGAGCGGGGCCAACAGCAATACGTCGATCAACTGCATGGAGAAGAATGTCAATTCGGCGACGGGTACTTCGCCGGTGGGACAGGAATTCCACTACTCCGTGGTGGTGGTACCGGACGGTGTGAACGGCGCGACGGTCACGGCCTACTTGAAGAACGCCGTGACGGGCGCGACGATCGGAAAGTCGACGTTGTACTATGCCGACTGGAACGTCGAACGCCTGAACCTGCAGCGTTGCTGGCTGGGAACGAGCGGTTATCCGAACTGGAACGATCCCGACTCCAATGCGTCCTATAACGAAGTGCGCGTGTGGAACCGTGCGCTCTCCGAGGATGAGCTGACCCACAGCGCGAAGATGGGTCCGGAAGCATTGATTCCGTTCGAACTGGACGATGGCACGCATGTCCAGTGCGACACGTCGGCTGCGACGGCGACGGACGCTCTCACCCACCGTTGGAGCTTCAACGGAAGCCTGGCGGACTCGGTGGGCGGTCAGACGGCCACGCTCGTCGGCGACTTGGTGGCGCTGTCGGACGACAACCAGCAGGTGCGTATCACGCCGAACGGTTCCAAGCGTGTGAACTACATCAACCTCGGCGCGAACGTGCTGCCGAAGGACCGCGAACCGGTCACGCTCGAATTCTGGACGACGCTCCATTCAACGGCTTCCTGGATGCACCTCTTCACGTTTGGTACGGGTGCGCAGGGCGGCCTCATGGCGACTTTCTGCACGAGTGGCAGCAGCTGTAAAACGTCTTTCAACATCATGAGCAAAAATACCAATGTCGAAACGGGTACGGCGCCTGTCGGCACGGAATTCTACTATGCGGTGGTGATTGTGCCGGATGCGGCGAACGGTACGGCCGTGACGGCCTACTTGAAGGACGCGACCACGGGTGCGACGATCGGCAAGAACATAAGCTATTACACCGATGTGAACCTGCAGGCGCTGGATCTGAAGAACTGCTTCCTCGGCGCGAGCGCGTATGCGTCGTGGAACGACCCCGATGCCGATGCCTCCTACAACGAAGTGCGTGTGTGGAAGCGTTCGTTCTCCGAAGAGGAACTCGCCCGCAACGCGCAGCTGGGTCCGGACACGCTGCCGGATCTTTCGGCGCCGGAAGACACGGGCAACGTGTTGCCGTCGGAACCCGATGCCCTGCTCGTCGCCAACAATTACCTGACGCATCGCTGGACGTTCAACGGCGGGTTGAAGGATTCGGTGGGCGACCAGCATGCGACGATTGGTGCAGGTACGCCGACTTATACGGCGACGACCGTTTCGATGCCGAGTGCCAGCAATGGAACCTCGAGCTGGATTGACCTGGGTCCGAATCTCCTGCCGAAGACGGGCCCGGTGACGGTGGAATTCTGGGTGACGCAGAACGCGTTCGCGAACTGGGGCTACCTGTTCGAGGTGGGGTCTAGCAAGACGGACCGCATCTCATTCTTCGGCACTGTCTACCAGACGGCGCGCGAGAGCGGTGTGGCCGTGGGACATGGCAGTACGGAGCCGGCGAATTCGCAGATATTCGTGATGCCGCAGGGCGTGCCCTATCACATCGCGATGGTCTTCGTGCCGTCGGCGGAAGGGGGCATGGATGTGACGGTCTATCAGCAGGATGTGCTGACGGGTCTCACGCGTGCGAAGGTGTCGTTCCACAGGGACTTCACGCTGGCGGATATCAACCAGGCCCATGGCTGGCTGGGACGTTCCCCGTATAACGACGCCAACCCGTCCGCGACATACGACGAATATCGTATTTGGAATGCGGCCCTCTCGGAAGCGCAGTTGACGCGGAACGCGCAGCTGGGTCCGGATGCGTTGCCGCGCATCAGTCCAAACTTCCACCCGGTGGGCGGCGGTTGTGTGAATGTGGCGGCGGGAGCGACCTTCGACCTCGGCGGCAGCCGGGTGACCGTGAATACGCTGTCCGGTGCGGGTCAGGTGGTGAACGGTACGGCGGGCATCTGCAGCGTCCTCTCGCCGGGCGGCGACGGTACGGTGGGTACGCTGACGTTCGATGCGAACGTGGCGCTGAACGGTATCCTGAAACTGGACCGTGGCGATCTGATCTCCGGCACGGGCGACATCGACTTGCGCGGGGCGACGATTGATTTTGCGCCGCCGGCCGACGACAAGTACGACGGCGTGTTCGCCATCACGACGAAGTTGGGCGGCATTGTGGGACCTGTCAATCCGGGCAATTTGCCGACCAAGTGCCGGGTGAAGATTTCGGCTGATGGCCGTCGTGCGGTCATTATGAACCTCGGCCTGATCCTCACGATTCGGTAAAAGATATCCTCCCCCCGCAGGTGTGGCTGTTCTGTTCGGGGGGATGTCCGTTATTCGCTCTGCCCAATTGGGTCAGGGTTGACGCAAGAACGATTTCCTGAAAGGGAAGTGTGATTTCAAATGCGTCACCCCTGCCAATTGGGTTTGAATGCGTTACGGGGTTTTGCTATAATATACAGTATGAAAAACCACACCATAGGATTGTCGCGGCGCGCTTTTGTCACGGGCGGGCTTGCGGGGGCTATTGCTTTTCCGTATCTGGCGCAGGGAAAGAATGCGCTTGGCCGCGCCACGATGGCTTTCATCGGCGTGGGCAAGCAGGGGCGTTATCTGCTGCATCAGTTCCTCGGGCAGGATGTGGTGGTGACGGCGATCTGCGACTGCGATCGGGCGCGTCGCGAACAGCGTACGCAGGTCGTCAACGACTACTACGCGAAGAATCCGCAGCTGGGCATTCCCAAGAATGTCTGCCGTGCCGTGGCGGACTACCGTGAAATCCTTGCCGACAAGTCGATCGACATGGTGTGCATCGCCACGCCCGACCATTGGCACGCGTATCTTGCGGTCGAGGCGATGAAGGCCGGCAAGGACGTTTATTGCGAAAAACCGCTCACGCATACCGTCAACGAGGCCAAGGTGATCATGGCCGTCGCGAAGAAGACGGGCCGGCTGCTTCAGACCGGCGCGATGCAGCGTAGCGGCATCGAGTTCCGCACGGCGTGCGAGATCGTGCGCAACGGTTTGATCGGCGAGGTGAAGCGGGTTGACGCGGTGTTCGGCGGACCCTCCCAGCCGCCGCGCGACTACGAGAATCCCGCGAATGCGGCGAAGGAAGGCGCGCCGAATCCGGATGTCGATTTCGACATGTGGTGCGGTCCCGCGCCGCTCGTCAAG
Organism: Kiritimatiellia bacterium; assembly: GCA_045641465.1. Taxonomy (GTDB): domain Bacteria; phylum Verrucomicrobiota; class Kiritimatiellia; order RFP12; family UBA1067; genus RUG572. The sequence continues at coordinate 13,477 of JAZUGW010000001.1, forward strand.
TATTCCGACAAGCTCTCGCCGCGCGGGGTACACAACAACTTCCCCGGGTTCTGGCGCTACCACGACTACTTCGGCATGGGCGGCGTGGGCGACTTCGGCGCGCACAACCTCGACATCGCGCAATGGGGCCTGGGCATGGACGAAAGCGGCCCCGTGAAGATCCTCAAGTCGAATCTCGCGCCCTCCACGAATCCGTTCGACGGCGGCCGGCGGCAGAGCGACGCGCGGCTCGTCTTCGCCAATGGTGCGGAAATCCGCCATGTGCCGCATCGCAAGATGAACTATGTGGACGTGTTCTACGGCACCGAAGGCGTGGTGGCGGTGGACCGCGGCGTCTTCGCCGTGTGGTTGGGCAAAGGCATTCAGCAGCTGCCCGTCGAGGAGCTGAAGCGCTTCAATACCGGCGACATTCCGGGTTTGCGCAAGATCGGCATGTGGAATCCCAGCCAGCGCGGGGCGTCCGACCGGAGCCTCCTCGATGCGGTCAACAAGGCCATCAAGCATTTCAACCTCAAGAAGGCGCCGATTAAGCTGTACAAGTCGAACAATCATCCGGCCGACCTCGTGAACTGCGTCAAGTCGCGCCAGCAGCCCAATTCCCGTGCGGAGGTGGGTGCGCGTTCGGCGATCCTGTGCAATTTGCTGCAACTCAGCTATGTGCATGATACAGGGTTCGACTGGAACCCGTCGGCGAATACCTTCGCCAATGGTACGGGGAAGGCCGAATGGTTGGGCGGTTTCTACGCCGCACGAAAGAATTTGATTGTCAAGGAGTAAGGAGATGGTATCGATGAAGAAGTATTTGACGTTGTGTGTGGCGGCGTTTTCGGCCGCTGCGGCCATGGCCGCGGCACCGGACGAAGGTGCCGTGCGTCGGGCGAAGGAGCAGTTGCTGCGCTTTACGCCGGCGGCCGCGCGTCGGGCGATGGCGGACCTCAAGTCGAACCCGAAGTACGACTACGCGAAGTACAATCCGGCCGTCGAGGCGTTGATTGCCAAGTTGGACGAGACGAAGGCGGCGCTGAACGGCGAGGACGACGTGGCGAAAGCGGCGGCTGTGGCGCGCGTGGAGGCCTATCGCCAGGCGATGCTCGCGAACCCGATCCTCGACTTCGACAAGATCCTCTGCGTGCACCGCAAGATCGGCAATCCGCGCGGCGCCTTCGGCGGTCGCGGTTCGGGCATGACCGGCCTCAATGCGGAAAACCACATGGTGGGTCCGCGTACGGGCTTCGAAAACGAAATCGGCGTGATTTCCGATCTGCGCGGCAAGCCCACGTTCCGGGCGCTCTACAAGCCGGCGGACAGGACCTCGATCGTGCGTGACATCGACCTCGACTTCGACGCCTCGCGCATCCTCTTCACGAGCTACCGCGGGTTCAACAACCTCTTCGGCATCTACGAAATCAAGACCGATTTCAGCCAGCTTTCGAGCAATCTGCCGTATCAGAAGGCGACGCTCGTGTCGCCGGAGGAACACAAGGACATCCAGTGGTGGGATGCGTGCTATCTGCCCAATCCCGACCAGTTCGTGATGCTCGGTACGGCGTCCTACCAGTTCCTGCCGTGCGAAGACGGCAACATGCCGATGGCGGTCTTGTATCGCAAGGACCGCAAGACGGGCGAGATCCGCCAGCTCACCTACGAGCAGGATTCCGACTACACGCCGAACATCACGCATGACGGACGCATCCTCTACACGCGCTGGGAGTACTCCGACCAGCCGCACTACTGGAGCCGCGTGCTGATGACGTGCAATCCGGACGGTATCGGACAGCTCTCCGTGTGGGGGTCCAACTCCTTCGTGCCGACGTTCTTCTACTGGGCGAAGGCGGTGCCGGGCGATCCGCACCTGATCACGATGATCGGCGGCGGCCACCACGACCGCGCGGAAGTCGGCCGTATGTTCCAGGTCGATCCGACCCTCGCGCGTGCCTATCCGTTCAAGTATGAACCGCCAGACCGCGACTGGGGTCCTGCGCGCCACACGCTGCGTATTCCCACGGTGCGCTTCCCGAAGGAGAAGACGGGCCTCGTGCATGAGTTCCCGGGCTGGGGCGAGGTCGTTGAAGGCGACATGAGCGACCCGTACACGATGAACCAGTTCGCGCGCGGCAAGCCGTACTTCGCGCATCCGCATCCGCTGGACAAGAAGTACATGCTCGCCACGGTCAAGAATGCGCCGGATGCGCTCATGGGCCTCTATCTCGTGGACGTCTTCGACAACATCACGCTCATCGCCGAGGCGGAAGACGGTCTCTACTGCGAACCGATGCCGTTCGTGGCGCGGAAGCGTCCGCCGATCATTCCGGACCGTTCCGTGAAGGGCAAGAAGACGTGCAGCGTGCACGTGGCCGACATCTACAACGGCGCGGGCCTTTCGGGCATTCCCCCCGGCACGGTGAACAAGCTGCGTCTCTTCAGCTACCACTACGGCTACCACAAGACGGGCGGCCACTCCAAGACCGGTCTCGACCGCGTGGAGTCCAGCTGGGACGTCAAGCGCATCCTCGGCACGGTGGACATCGAGAAGGACGGTAGCTGCTGCTTTGAAATGCCGGCGAACGTGCCGATCGCGGTGCAGCCGCTCGACGAGAAGGGCCGTTCGGTGCAGCTGATGCGCTCTTGGATCGTGGGCATGCCGGGCGAGCGCGTGTCGTGCACGGGCTGCCATGAGGACAACCGTTCCTCCATCCACACGAAGCGCACGATCGCCGACGAGAAGTATTTCCGCGGCGAGATCCAGCAGATCAAGCATCCGGACGGCGATGGAATTCGTCCGTGGGGCTTTGCGAACGAAATGTTCCCGGTCGTGAAGAAGTACTGCCTGTCCTGCCACGGCGACAAGGAGAAGGCGCCGGTCGCGAAGGCCGACCAGGGCGGTTTCGGCGGCGAAGGCAAGCTCAACGGCATGCGCCTCTGGATGGGTTCGGCGGAGGAAGCGTATCGTGTGATGCATCCGTACATCCATCGTCCCGGCCCGGAAAGCGAAGAGACGCTGCTGCCGATCATGGACTACCATGCCTCGACGAGCCCGCTCGTGCAGATGCTCGAGAAAGGCCACTTCGGCGTGAAGCTCGACGACCAGGCGTGGGGCAAGATCTACGAGTGGATCGACCTCAACTGCCCGTTCTACGGCAAGTGGAGTCCGCCGTCGCTCGCGCGTCCCGACCACTGGGTGCAGCATCCGGTGAAGGACCAGGTGCAGCGCCGCAAGGAGCTCGCGATCTCCTACGCCAATGTGGCGGACAATCCGGAAGAGGAACATGACAAGTACGCGCAGCTTCTCGCGACGCGTACGGTGACGCCGGTGGCGCCGGAGAAGGTTTCGGCCCCCGCACCGGCACCGACGGTTGCCGGCTGGCCGATGAACGTGCATCAGAGCGCGAACGCGATGATGGGCGCCATCGATCAGATCGCGCCGGTCCTCACGAAGACGATCGTCATCAGCGGCGGCCAGTCGATTACGTTCCGTCGCATTCCGGCGGGTGCGTTCGTGATGGGTTCGGCGACGGGTTATCCCGATGAACGGCCGCAGGCGGTCGTGCGCATCGCCAAGCCGTTCTGGATCTCGGAAATGGAAATCCAGAACCAGCAGTACAACGTGTTCGATCCGAACCACGACTCGCGCTACCAGGACGAGTTCGGCAAGGACCACGTGTTCCCGGGCCATGTCGGCAACCATCGCCGCATGCCGGTGGTGCGTGTGAGCTGGAACGAGGCGATGCGCTTCTGCGCGTGGCTCTCGAAGCAGTGCAACGTCAAGGCCTCGTTGCCGACGGAAGCCCAGTGGGAATGGGCGGCGCGTTCGGGCACCGATACGCCGTTCCCGTGGGGCGGTCTTGACGACGACTTCACGAAGTTCGCGAACTTCGCGGACCGCGACGTGCGCTTCCAGGTGGTCGGCTTCGACGGCGGCGGCAACATCCGCAATCGTCGTCCGTTCCGTGTTGAGCAGAACTTCCCGCTGCATGAAGAGCGGTGGGTGGACGACTGGTTCAACCTGAACTACGTCGGCCGCGCGAACTGCAACCGCTGGGGCCTCTACGACATGAACGGCAATGCGGCGGAATGGACGCTCTCCGACTACGCCCCGTATCCGTACGTGGAAGGCGACGGCCGCAATGCGGGCAATCCTGCGACGAAGAAGGCCGTGCGCGGTGGTTCGTTCGCGTCGCGTCCGCGCGATGGTACGTGCTCGTGGCGTTTTGGCTACGAAACCTGGCAGCCCGTCTATGACGTCGGCTTCCGCGTGGTGCTGGAATGCGAGGAGTGAGAGACGTCTGATGCGGAACGACCGGAACTTTGAAGCCCATCATCGCGGCCCGCGCGAACTCTGCACGGGCGGCGAGTGGATCTATGGCCGTAATCCCGTGGTCGAGGCGCTGCGCGCCGGCCGACGGACCTTCAGCGAGATGATCCTGCCGCCGTTCGACAAGAACGAAAGCGATGAGATTGCGATTCTGCGTGAAACCGCGCGGGCGCGCAATCTCGTCGTGCGCACGGAAGATCGTAAACGGCTGGACGCGATCACGCGGGGCGGACACCATCAGGGTGTGGCGTTGAAGACGACGGGCTATCCCTATGTTGCGTTCGAGGACATTCTGGAGGAAGTCCAGGAGGACGAGAACGCGACGGTGATCATTCTGGACCATCTTGAGGATCCGCAGAACGTCGGTTCGGTGCTTCGTACGGCATGTGCCATCGGGGCGACGGGCGTGATTCTGCCGGAAGACCGCGGGTGCGGCGTGACGCCGGCGGCCGTGCGGGCTTCGGCGGGTGCGAGCGAGTATCTGAAAGTCGCGCATGTGGTGAATCTCGTGCGCGCGATGAAGCAGCTCAAAGAGGCCGGCGTGTGGATGACGGGGCTTGACTGGGGAGAAGACGCGAAGAACTACACCGACATCGATTTCCGCGGTCGATGCGGGCTTGTCGTCGGCGCGGAAGGCGCGGGCATTTCGCGTCTCGTGCGCGAGACCTGCGACTTCATTGCCGTGTTGCCGATGATCGGGGAGATTGAATCGCTTAATGCGGGTGTGGCGGCGGCGGTGTGCATGTACGAGATGGTGCGCCAGCGTCGCTGAGTCAGAAAACGGAGGCCGAAGAAAATGACGAATGCCGAAGCGTTCATGGAGGTAAAGCCCGTTGGGAAGGGCTGGGATTTGTTGTGGATGCCCATTTTGTTCGGTGTCGTCTATGGCCTGCTTTCGTGGTGGCCGCTGGCCGGGTTGCATCCGACCGTGTGGGAGGACGTGTCCATCGCCAGCGGGCTGCGTCCGCCGAACGATCCGTTCCCGGGCCTTTACCGTGTCATTGTCTCCGGACTGTTTCAGTCCTTCTCGCCGGATACGGTCTTCAAGGTTCTGATGCAGTTGGGGCGTGTGTGCGTGGGTCTTTCCGCAATCTGCGTCTACTTGGTGTTCCGCGATACGCTGCCAACGGCCTTGCGCCTGCGCGCCCACGTGAGCAAGGTGGGGATGCGGCTGGGGCGGATCATCGCCTTTTTGGCGGCGCTCCTCTTCGCCTGTGCGGAACCCGTGTGGCGCGCCGGACAGACCTTCTCGCCGGTTTCCTTGTTCATCCTAATGGCCTCGGTGGCGGGTTGTCTCTTCTTCCTCTTTTTGCGGCGCGGCTCGATCGGAGCGCTCTATCTCTGTTTCGCGCTGTTGGGATTCATTTCGGCTGAGACGACGCTGGGCTTCCTCATGCTCATCCTCGCGATGGTGGGCGTGCTGGTGGCGGTGAACTGGTCGCGTCGGCCGGATATGCCGCTGGTGAATCCGCTGGTGGACGACCTCGTGCGGGCCGTCGTGTTCAAACGTCTTACGTATGCGTGGCTGTCGTGCTTTGTGGCGGGTGTCACGCTCAATGTGGTCCAGTTCGTCATGACGAAGGGACTCGACGCCACGGGCCATGTCGGCGTGCTGGGGCTGTTGTTCGAGTACGTGCGCGGCGCCTACGAATCGACCTGTCGAGCCGCGACGGGTCCGGGCTGGCTCTTCGGGCTGTTGTTCTGCTTCGCGCCGTTCGTTTTCGTGCTGAACATCCTGCCGAAGGCCTGGGACGACGACAAGTTCCTGCCGTGGGGCGTGGGCATGTGTTCAGGCGTGGCGGGCATCGTGGCGGTGTCGCAGCTCGCGGGGGCGCAGGTGCTGTGGTTCTGGACCTGGCTTGGAACCGCGCGCGAGATGGTGCCGTGTGACATTCTTCTTGTGTTTATGCTCGTTTTCAATGTGGCGACTGTCGCATTCGTGTTGGCGATTTTCGGTGTGGACGCCTGTTGCCGCAACTATCGACGCATTGCGCAGCAGCAGTTCCCGGAGTCGATGCTCTCCGAGGGTCCCGCCCAGATGGCCGAGTCCCTGGGACGCGCGCGTGCCTGGCGCCAGCGGACTTTTGCGCTGGTGGTGCTGGCGATTCCGCTGTTGGTGGTGCCGGGGCGCATACAGCCTGTGACGCGAGGTGTTTCCAAGTCGATTCAGTCCTGCGTCGAGGAAACGATCGCCGAAACGAAGTCGTGCAAGACGATGTTCACGGATGGTTCTTTCGATGCGCTGGTGGAACTTGAGGCGCTGCGCCAGGGGCGTTCGCTCGTGTGCCTTTCGCTGATGGCGCCGAACAAGCCGCGCGAGCAGATGTTGCGTCTGCGGGCCTCGGAGAACGACGAAGACCGTGCGCTTTTTGTCAATGATGCCGCAACGGCGCTGCGTACGTGGGTCGAGAACAATTCGCCTCGCCTGACGAACACGGCCGTGCAGATCGGTTTTGAGATGTGGAAGCGTGTCAAGAAGCCGCAGCCGCCGTTTTCCGGTCTTGTCGCTCTGCCGGGCGGTGTCGACAAGGAGGAAGTCGCCCGTGCCTTGGCGGTGTGCCGGACGATCGGCGATGAGGCCGAGGCGCTGGCGCAGAAGGGCAAGAACGAGGAAAACGAACCGGCCGCCGTCGAACAGCTGACCGATGCTGCGTTGCGCCGCAAGTTCCCGTTCGTGATGTGGCGTCTGTCGCGTTTGGCGCAGATGCGCAGCCAGGTGGCGGATCTGTCCGGCGACCGGCAGGGCGCCATCCGCGAGGCCGCGATGTCCGATATGCTCGACAAGGCCAATGCGTCCGTCCAGAAGATGAAGAGGGATGTCAACTGGCTCAAGATGCAGAGCGGCGGCCAGCTCACGCCGCGTGAAGGTCTTGTCATCGGCCTTTCCCGTGGTGACTTCGCCTTTGCCGGACGCTTCGCGGCCCCTGTGCTGGCGGCGGATCCGGACGATCCGCGCGCGAACTTTGCGATGGGGATGATGTACTTCCAGGAAGAGAAGTACTCGAAGGCCGAAACGCACTTGCTGCGCTGCCTCGTCAAGCGCCCGGATGAGCCGGCCGTCCTCAACAACCTCGCCATCGTCGAGACGCGTCTGGGCAAGTTCCCGGAAGCGGAAAAGCACATTGCGAAGGCCATTGAGAAGTATCCGACGATTCCGGAACTGAAGAAGACGCGCGAGAACCTTGAAAAGGCGAAGGCGGACGCCGAAGCGGCGGCCATGCCGAAGGGCGCCTCGCCCGCCCCGTCAGAAGCCGGCAAGAAGCCTCAGAAGTAAAATACGGAAGTCGTAAAATGAATTTTTCCAGTATCCCCCGTCCGATGGGGGTTGTTATTACCCTTTCGATGTTGGTGTTGAGCAATCTCTTTATGACGTTTGCCTGGTATTGGCATCTCAAAAACAAGCCGACGGGGGAGAGTTCAATCGGATCGCTGATCGCCATCATCCTGGCGAGCTGGGGAATCGCCTTTTTCGAGTACTGCGTCATGATCCCGGCGAATCGTCTCGGCAATGCCGTCGGCTTGAGCGTACCGCAGCTGAAGATCTTCCAGGAAGTCATCACCGTCTGCGTGTTCATTCCGTTCGTGATGTTCTTCCTCGGCGAGAAGTGGCGCTGGGACTACCTCTGGGCGTTCTTCTGCATGATCGGCGCCGTCTATTTCGTCAACCGAGGCAGCCTCTGATTGGGGCTTGCTTTACGGGCGGCATTTTGGTATAATATTTGCCACTTTTTTCGAGAGACCGGTGTCTCTCAAGGAAAAAGCAAGTACAACCAAGGATAAATCATGGAAGCATACGCTGTACTCGAAACCGGCGGCAAGCAGGTGCTTGTCAAGGCTGGTGACACGATCGAGATTGAAAAGCTCTCGGTCACGGAGGGCGAAGAAGTCGTCCTCGATACCGTCTGCGCCGTCTCCGACGGTACGACGCTCAAGGTCGGTGCCCCCTATGTGGAAGGCGCCAAGGTCACGTTGACGATCGTTGCCCCGCTCAAGAAGGGCGTCAAGACGATCAACTTCAAGGCGAAGCGCCGCAAAGGCTATCGCCGTACGGTTGGTCATCGTCAGCAGTACACGGTCGCGACGGTCAAGGCCATCGCCTAAGCAGAGAAAGGAATTTCAAAAATGGCAACTTCCGCATCTGCCCGTAACGGTCGCGATTCGAACCCGCAGTACCTCGGCGTCAAGGCTTATGATGGTGAGCTTCTCAAGGCTGGTTCCATCATCGTCCGTCAGCGCGGCACGAAGATCCACCCCGGCGCCAATGTCGGCTGCGGGCGTGACTTCACGCTTTTCGCGCTCAAGGACGGCAAGGTGAAATTCATCACCAAGAAGACCGGCAAGTACGCGACGATCGTCCCTGTCGAGGGCTAACGTCGCCGAAGAGCTCCGGCTCCGCGCCGGATGGCGAGGCGCGGGTTTCGGCCCGCGCCTTTATCATTTGAAGGAAAGAAGTGTTGTTCCACCCGGTTGAGGCCGGGGACGTGAAGAAAGAGAAAAAAGATGGCGAAGGAAGCAAAAGTCGGCAAGCGGATCAAGATGTTCCGCGACAAGCTGAAAATGACGCTCGGCGATCTCTCGGCGAAGAGCGGCGTCTCTGTGGCGGTGATTGCGTCGATCGAGGATGGCGAAGTCCTTCCCGCGTTGGGCGTTTTGACGAAGCTTTCCCGCGCGCTTGGCCAGCGTCTCGGCACGTTCATGGACGACCAGTTCAAGCCTGATCCCATCATCACGCGTGCGGCGGACCTCGAAGCGACGAAGGTCGCGGCCGAAGGACAGAACGTGCTCGGCTATGCGGCGCACTCGCTCGCCCTCGGCAAGCCCGACCGCCACATGGATCCGTTCCGGATCGAATTCGCGGCGGATGGTGTGGACGAAGTTTCCTCGCACGAGGGCGAAGAGCTCATCATCTGCATCGCGGGTCAGGTGGAACTCACCTACGGCTGCGAGAAGATGGTGCTCGGCGCCGGCGATACGGCGTATTACAACAGCGTCGTGAAGCACGGCCTTCGTGCGGTCGGCGGTAAGCCTGCCTCCATCTACGGCGTTGTGTTCATGCCGTTCTGACAAGTGTTGCCAAGCAGTCCTTGAGCTCCGCGAAGGTAAACGGCTTCGCGAGAAAGGCGTCATAGGGCTGCGCGGCGAACATTTCGGCGATTTGCTCCTCGACCGAACCGCTCATAATGACGACGGGGATGGTCGGGGCCGTCGTTCGGATGGCACGCAGAAGCCGAATCGTCTCGAGTTCGCCGAGATGGGCGTCCATAAGGATGGCCTGCAGGGACGACGCATAGGATCGTGTCTGTAGCGCGGCTTCGTATCGTGTCGCGGCGGCATGGGCCTTGTAGCCGAGCGTTTCAAGAAGAATGGTCGTCGTCTGGACGATTTTAGGCTCGTCTTCGATAATCAAGACGGACTTGTCCTGCGGCGCGAGGTCGGCCGTCTTGTTGACGGGAAGGGCCGGTGTTTCCGGTTTCGGTTTTTTGGGTGTCTGCCGCGAGGCGGGCAGGAAGATTTCGAATGTCGTACCGAATCCCTCGGAACTGACGAGACGGATGCCGCCGCCGTGTGCTTCGACAATCGAATTGACGATGGCGAGTCCAAGACCGCGTGTGACTGATTTCGTCGAGGTGTAGGGATCGAAGATCCGTCGCAGAAGCGCGGCGGGAATGCCGGGACCGTTGTCCGAAATGGTGAAAAGGACGCCGGCGCCGCTGCTTGGCGTGTAAGGGGTCGTAAATGTCTCGGCCCGTTCGGGCGTCATCTCGAACGCACGTGCGGTGACGCGAATTTCACCCGGATGGTCTTTCATCGCCTCGGCGGCGTTTTTAATGGGATTGAAAAAGATCTTCCAGAATTGCGTGGGGTCCGCATCGATGGCGGGAAGTCTTTCCGGCAGATTGTAGCTGAGGACGATGTGCGGTCCGACCCCGCCGCGTACAAGACGGCTGCTTTCGCGGATGAGCGTGACCGGGTTGTCGATGCGCTGGAACTTGCCGTGTGTTTCGCCGGCGAATGTCATCAGCTCGCGCATCATGCTCTTGCCGCGTCGAACGGCGTCACGGATCGTGTCGATGGCCAGAAGCGTCTCGTCGTCCGCGGCATCCGTCCAGGCCGCTTCGGCCGTATTCAGGACGACGGAGAAAATGTTGTTGACGTCATGCGCGATGCTGGCCGCGAGCAGAGACAGTGACTCCTGCTTGTTGGCGCTGCTTTCACGACGGGCGTCGGCGAGGCGCTGCGCGCAGACGCGGGCATGTTCGGTGTAGTCGAGAAAGAGGACCAGCACGAACTGCGGCTCAAGACGGACGAAGTGGATGTTGAAATGGCGAATGGTGCCATTTTCGATGCTCGGGAGGTAGAAGGGAAAGTGCGTCCGTTTTCCGGTCGTTAGAACGTCGTCCAGCGCGGTTGAGAATTTTTGCAGATTTGCAAGTCCCCAGATGCTCGAGACGGGCGGCTGGCCTTCAACGAGACCGGGAACGGGCTCCACATCGTCGGGCTGCTTGTAGATTGTCACCACCTGGTGGCGCGGGTTGAAGACGAAAACGCCAAACGGAAGGTGCTCGATGAGAAGACGCGATCGCGCTTCTCGTTGAATTAGCGACTCGATGAGTCCTTTGTCGGGGATGGACCCTCTGTCGGGAGATTCAGTCATGGCGTGTCAGTTCGTTGGTGTCGCCGGAGGCAAGAGGCGTCGGCTTGAAGATTGCACGCGCGGGAAGGCGTTTCTCAATATTGCGAATCGTCAGCACGAGATTCTCGCCGATCAGCGTCATCAGACCGGCGCCGACTTCACCGGGGAAGGTGCTGCCGTCCTTGCGATGGCAGTGGGCGTTGATCAATACGCGGCGGCGACCGTGCAGGCCTTCCTTCATCTGGTTGAAGACCTGCGGATTGATTGCGGGAATCACCTTGGCGATCGGCATGTCCCAGATGTCGTCTTTCGTGTAGTCGAGTACGGATTCGGTCCGCTCGTTGCAGTCGACGATATGGCCGTTTTCGTCCAAGACGAGCGTCGCGTCGTAGAGCGCGTTCATCAGCTGATAGTAGAGGTCGCGGCGTTCATTGGGGATTTGCTGCTTTTCGCGTCCCGCGCTCAGGGGCGCCGGGGTGATGGTGAAGGGCGCCGTTTCGGGCTGTACGGGCGCTTCCGTAGCGGCGTCCGCAGACGCGGCGGCGGGAGCTGGTACGGCCGCAGATGCCGCGGCCGAAGCGGGAACGGGAATCGCTTCTCGGATGGCCGAGTCATCGGATGATTTTTTGTTGAACCAGAACTTCATGTCAGACTTCCTTTTCGCAAAGTAATTTTAGCAGAAAATATGCCATTCGGCAACAACTCCGTGGCATGGATTCTGCTATCAGCTTGGGAGAACCGCTGGGGACTGTCCCCGAAAGCAGAAGGAGAAAAGATGATGGATCACGAGAATTTATCGGGTGAAGAGACTGTGTGCGCACATACGACGGCGCAGAAACCCCAGGCCTATACGCCGACACGCCTCATCAAGGAATTGTCGTTCAAGGCCGATATTACGGCCGTTCAGTCAAAGGCCGTATTGGATGCATTGATTGAAATCGCCTACCGCGAGGCGAGCCGTAACTGTTTTATTCTGCCGGGACTGTGCAAGTTCGAGCTCGTCCGGCGGAAAGCGCGGCGGTTCCGTAATCCGGTGACGGGCGAACAGCTCGTTCTACCCGAACGCGATGCGTTGTCGGTCAAACTCTCCAAGCGGGCGAAGGAAGAAACCGCACCGCATGTGACGCCGTTGACGTTGGCGGAGTACGAGGCCTATCTGGCGAAGAAGGCGGCGGAAGAGGAGGCGGCGCGCAAGGCGGCGGAAGAGGCGGCGCGGTTGAAGGCCGAGGCGGAGGCCAGGAAGGCGGCGGAGGCCGAAGCCGCGCGCAAGGCGGCCGAGGAAGCATCCCGCCGGGCGGCGGAAGAGGCGTCGCGCCGGCTGGCCGAGGCGATGGCGAAGCGCATGGCGGAGGCAGCGGCACGTCGGGCGATGGAAGAGGCGGCGCGTCGGGCGTCGGAGGAAGCCGCGAAGAAGGCGGCGGAAGAGGCGGCACGCCGGGCGGCCGAAGAGGCGGCCCGACGGGCGGCGGAAGAGGCGGCGCGCCGGGCGGCCGAAGGAGCGGCGGCACGGGCGGCGGCGGGAGAGGAAGCGCGCCGGGAAGCCGAAGTCGGAGGCCAAGCG
>JAZUGW010000002.1:0-10577 GCA_045641465.1 Kiritimatiellia bacterium
ATCCCCGAAGCGGGCGGCGGCGTGATCTACCAAACCGCCGGCACGGTCCTCTTCGTGCGCTGATTACGATTGCATGTGGACAGTTCCCAGTTGATTTGGTGTTACCTCGGGCATCGTTGAAGATGATTGAAACGCGGCAAAATGTTGTTAATGAACTGAGATTTTGTCCCGTTTTGCGTCGATTTCTGTTCCAACATTGACAGAATCTACTTATTCTGGTACAATTGTGACAGAAATTCTGGAGGATTTGTCATGATTGGTCGGCAAAAGGAAGTTGATGAACTTATACGAATGTACGAGTCGGATGAGTCCGAATTCGTTGCGGTCTATGGGCGTCGGCGTGTAGGGAAAACCTATTTGATACGTGAGACGTTTGCAGATCGTTTTGCCTTTCGTCATGCGGGTCTTGCAGATGAAGGGTTGAAGAACCAGCTCAAGAATTTTCATCAGTCCCTGCTCGAGGCGGGGTGTTCGGTGAAGGTGTGTCCACGAAGTTGGATCGATGCCTTCGCGCTTTTGAAGAAGACGTTGGGTGAAAAAGGGACGGGGCGGAAGATCGTTTTCATCGACGAGATGCCGTGGTTGGATACGCCGCGCTCGGGATTTGTTTCAGCCTTGGAAGCCTTTTGGAACGGGTGGGCGTCAGCGCGCAAGGACATCCTTTTGATTGTCTGCGGTTCGGCGGCTTCGTGGATGGTCAAAAATCTGCTTAGGAACCGAGGCGGATTGCATAATCGCGTGACCTGCCGGATTCGTCTTCTTCCGTTCACCCTGGGCGAATGCGAGGCGTTTGTGAAAGAGCGGGGGCTTGCGATGACGCGGCTAGACATCGCCGAGTGTTATATGGCGTTGGGTGGAATACCCTATTATTGGCGGTACTTGGACAAACGATTTGGAGTGGCGGAAAATATCGATCGATTGTTCTTTGTACCGTCGGCGCCGCTGGGGGAAGAGTTCGTGGAACTTTATGCCTCGCTTTTCAAGAATGCGGCTCTACACAAAAAGGTCGTCGAGGCGTTGGCGACCAAAAAGGTCGGTATGACGCTGGCCGAAGTGGCCGAAGCTATCAAAGTCGGGGTTTCAGGGAAACTCACCGAGGTTCTGGCCAACTTGGAATGGAGCGGGTTCATTCGAAAATATGCCGTGTTCGGGAGCAGGAAAAAGAATGCGGTCTATCAATTGATGGACAATTTTACGCTTTTCCATTTCCGTTTTTTAACAGGGGCGTCGAATGGAGATCCACATTTCTGGACGTCCACCGTTTCGTCTCCGATTCAGCACAACTGGCGGGGGCTATCTTTTGAGATGCTGTGCCTGCAACATGGAGAAGCCATACGAAAAGCGCTTGGTGTTGGCGGTGTTCATGTGGGGATGTCGGCCTGGCGCCATGTCGGCGACGCGGTTTATCCTCAAGGTGCGCAGATCGACCTGCTCATCGATCGATCCGACAATGTTATCAATGTCTGCGAAATGAAATATTCGGCTGCCGCTTATGCGCTTGACAAAAAGGAGACCGATCGGCTCGTCGCACGGATGGAAACCTTCCGTGTTGTATCGAAAACGAAAAAGGCGCTCCATCTGACGCTCGTGACGCCGGGAGGTGTTGTCCACAATTCCTATTGGCATCGCATCCAGTCAATCGTCACGCTCGACGATCTGTTCGTGACGGTCTGATTACATGAGAATAGTCCCCCGTTTGATTGGCCGCCGACATTCTGATTGACCTTCCTTCGTTGATGTGTTAAACTTCCCATCATCGAAGTTTGGGAGTTCATCATGAGAAAAACATCTGCTCTGCTGATTGCAGCTTTCGCGCTCATTGGCTCGATGTGCGGCGCGGAGACGAAGCCGTATTGGTTTGAAGTCGAGTATCTTCAGTCGAATGGACGGCAATACGTCGATACGGGCGTGAAGGCCGCGACGAATGTGACGACCACGGTGAGCTACGCCTACTTGGGCTTGGTACCAGGATCGGAACGGCTCGACATGATCGGCGGTGCGCGGTCGAAGGCGGGGAACGTGTCGCGCTACTATCCCGTGTCCCTCTTGGGCGGGGTGTGCAAGGAACGCTACGTGTTCGGACATCCCACGTTCACGCGGGATTTCCCGCGTGCGACGCGGCGCGAGGTCGTCTTCAACGATGCGGCGCGCCGCGTGTGGGTGGATGGCACCTGCGTGGGCACGTTCACGAACGCCTACCAGGAAATCGACCGCACGATGCTCGTCTTCGCCGCGAATTCCGAGAAGGGCGCCGACTGGTTCTCGGCGTCGCGCATCTGGCGCTATGCGATTGCACGCGCAGGGAAGCCCGTGCGGGACTTCGTACCGGTGGTGGACTTCTCGGGCGAGCCGTGCTTTTACGATCGCGTCTCGGGCGTGCTCTTCCGCAATGCAGGACGCGGACGTTTGACGGCGGGTCCGATCCGCTCCTCGGAAATCTCCTTCAACCTCGCCGGACGCGGCGACCTGAAGGACGGCCTGTGCGTGCTGCCCTGCTTCATCACGCCGCCGGCGACGACCCGGTATGTCCTCGATGCCGAAACGGCGAAGACCTACGACCTCGCGGTGCGTCCGAACGGCATTTGCCTTGTGGCCAAAGACGCCACCGCCGCGACAACGGCCGTATGGACGGGTGCTGCGCACGATGGCAACCCCGAGAATCCCGCCAACTGGTGCTGCCGCAACGCGACGGGAGAGGTCCTCGCGGGGACAGTCCCCTGCGACCGCACGGTCATCGAAGTGACGGGCGAGACCACGCTTCAGGCCCCCACGAACCGCAACCTCGCCTTTGCCACACTCGTTCTGAAAGGCCCCATCACCCTCGCCGCCGATTGCGACTGGCGCGCCTTCGGCCCCCTGACCCTCCCTGCCACGCTTGATCGAAAAGGACACAAGTTGTACCATGAATAGTTCTCGTAAAGACTTTTTAAAAGCTGCTTCGGCGTTCCTCGCCGTGGGTGCCTCCGGACTCAAGGCCGCGCAGGCGGCGGGACTCGCCAAAGGGGAGCCCAAACTCGTCTTTGGCGCGATTTCGGATGTGCATATTTCTTCCCTCCGTGACGGGAAGTCCGGCTACGCCGGCGACACCATCCATCTCGAAAAGGCATTCACCTACTTCCGCGACCATGGCGCGGACGGCGTGGTGATTGCCGGCGACATGGCGAACGACGGGCTTCTCGACCAGCTGGTGCTCGTGGGGAATACCTGGAAGAAGGTCTTCCCCGGCAATCGCGGACTCGGCGGCAAGCACGTGGAGAAACTTTTCGTCTACGGCAACCACGACCGCTGGATGGGCGCGCGCAGAGGGCGTCCGACCGTTGGCCCGAACTACGCCGAATCGTGGCGCACGGCATTCGACGAGGACTACGATGAAATCCTCATCAAAGAAGTGAAGGGCTATCGGTTCGTCTTGAACCATCTCCTCGAGTATCCCGCCGACGGGGCGTATGCCGAGTTCATCGCCAACCACCGCCGGTTCCTCACGGGTTCGAAGCCGTTCTTCTATGTGCAGCACTATCACCCGCGGGGCACGTGTTCGGCGCCGTGGACATGGGGACAGGATAACGGTGTGGTGACGAAGATCCTTTCGTCGTTCCAGAACGCCGTTGCCTTCAGCGGACACTCCCACACGCCGCTCTGCGACGACCGTACGGTGTGGCAGGGCGCGTTCACCTCGATCGGCACGGCCTCTTTGCGGTATCTCATTCCCTTCGGCGGACGCGAGAATTCGGTGGTGTTCGGGGCGCGACGCGATCTTCTGCCCGACCAGCAGATGCGGCAGATCGATTGCTCGGACGGCAAGAACGGACTCCTCGTTTCCGTCTATGACGACTGTCTGGTTCTGGCGCGGCGCGATTTCCAGTATGACCTTCCCGTCGGCGCCGATTGGGTGATCCCCTGGCCGCGCGACAATTCGTTCGCGTTTGCGCCGCGCGCCGCCCGGGCGTCTGTGCCGGAGTTTCCGGTTGGCGCTGCGGTGACGATCACGAAGAGGCAGGGAAAGACGCGCAAGGGCGTGCCGATGCCGCAGACCACCGTCACGTTCCCGAATGTGCGCGGTCCCGTGCGGGCATTCGACTATGAAGTGGTCGTCGAGTGCGAAGATGTCGATACGACGAAGATCCTCGCGACGAAACGCGTCTATTCGGACGGCTACTACCGTGCCCCCGAAAAGGACGTGAAGCAAGTCTCGTGCGTCTTCGGCGACAACGAACTCACCGCGCCCGCCTACAAAAGCTGGGACTCAATGCGCAAGGTTGTGCCGCTCACCACCCAGGCCGCTGCCCGCTGGCGTTTCGTTGTCCGACCCTGCAACTGTTTCGGCGGAAAGGGCAAGGCCATTTATTCGGATTGGCAAGCCTAAGGTTGGTTCCTATTGGCGCAAAAGACAGTCTAGGTAACGGAGAACGGGGGAGCGGTCGAGATGAAGAAAACCATTGTTTTGCTGGCTTTGGTGCTGAGTACAGTGATCGGTGTGGGCATTTGGGCCCATGCCAAGAATCTGTCGGGAGGAGATCTCGTGACGATCGGTAAAGGGATGGTGCGGAGTCGGATGGAACGGCACACGGTGGAAGAACGCGTTGCGGAGATCGTCGCGAAAAAGCCGGGGCTTGAGGCGGTGGCGAAATCGGCGGGGGGAAGCCTCACGATTCGCGTCTTCAAGAACGAGCGCCGAGTCGAGGTCGCGGCACCGGGGTGGAAGACGGCGTCGCGCGTCTATGAAATGACGGCGTTCAGCGGGCAGCTGGGTCCGAAACTGTGCGAAGGGGATGGACAGATCCCCGAAGGCATCTACGGCATCGAGTTTCTGAACCCCAATTCCCTCTATCACCTTTCGCTCAAGGTCTCCTACCCAAATGCCGAAGAACGTGCCCGGGCGAAGAAGGAGGGGCGTACGAATCTCGGCGGCGACATCATGATCCATGGCCGGAACGTTTCCGTGGGCTGCGTGGCGATCGGCGACGAGGCGATCGAAGAGGTGTTCTACCTTGTCCATGCGGTCGGACGCAAGAACGTGAAGGTGATCATTGCGCCGTACGACATGCGTAAAGGACGTCAGAGCGCCCTGGAAAAGAGCGACCTCGCGTGGTATCCCGATCTCTGCCGTCAACTGGAAGGCGCCCTGCGCTGAGGGTGGTGGCAAAGATGAAAATGACGATTGCGCTAGTGGCGCTGGGAAGCGCGTTGGGCGGGGTGATGCGGTATCTCGTGACGCTTGTGCTTGCGGGGGCGAAGGGATTCCCGTGGGCGACGCTTTCGGTCAACGTGGTCGGTTCGTTTCTCATCGGGTTCTTTTCGGGGCTCATCGCGAAGCAGTGGGGCGGCACGACGACGGGCGAGATGGTTCGCTGTTTCGCGGTCGTCGGCATCTGTGGCGGTTTTACCACGTTCTCCACATTTTCCAATGAAACCTTCCGTCTCCTGCAGGCGAACGCCTGGCTCTCGGCGACGCTTTACGTCACGGTCTCGATTTTCGCCGGACTCCTCGCCGTCTTCCTTGGCTACCTGATTTCGAAATGAAGGACATTCGTTATGGACAATTTGGCAAGAGAGATTGTGGGACGGATTGAAATTGGACTTTGCCTGGGGGCCTGTCTGCTGATGGCGGGATGTTTCGTCCTGCCGATTCCCCATTGCCGGACGCATCTGCCGGAGGCCTCGTTGAAGGTCGTCGATGGGGTGACGGGAAAACCGATTGCCCATGCGATTGTCGTGGCGAACAATGATCGATATCATCAGTTTGGCGAGACGGATGTAACCGGAAAGGTCGTGCTGCCGGAACAATGCGGCTGGCATCTCGTTCTTTGGGCGGCAGTGCCGTCAGGTGGTTCGCTTCTCCCCCGCCACGATGACCCAGGAGACGCCTGGGTGAAGACCCTCAAGGTCTCGGCTAAAGGGTATCGGCCTTTTTCTTCGCATACCTATCCATTTTTGAGTGGGCTTGAGGAAATCGAACTCGTGCCGATTCAGTCGATGGGTGGAAAATGAGAATTTGATAAAATCACAATAGACAAAATTTAAGCTGTTGTGATATAATATGCCCGTCAACTGATAAAATAGTAGTGGTTATGTTTATTGGAACGAAAGAAGAAATCTTGCATGAGATTGGCGAAAGTCTTCGGCAACGAAGATTGCGCTTGAATCTTTCTCAGGACGAAGCTGCCGCGCGGAGCGGGTTGAGTGTGGCGACCTTGCGTAATTTTGAGAAGGGGGAGGGTGTGTCGTTATGGGGGTTTGTGTCCTTGTGCCGGACTTATGGTCACGACAGTTGGGTCTACGAACTCGCGCCTGAAAGCATCTCGGACTATGCCAATCGTATTCGTCCAGTAAAGATTCGCAAACGAGCGGGAAAGACACGGAAGGAGAATCCTCATGTATGAACGGGTTGTGAAATTGGATGTATTCCTTTGGGGGCATCATGTCGGTGAACTTGCGCCAGAAAGCGGTTCCGTGTATGTGTTTCAGTATGATCCGCAATTCGTCCGAAGCGGCATTGAGATTTCGCCGTTTATGTTGCCCTTGCGGAACGAAATGTACTTTACGGCAGAAATGGAGATGCCGAGAAATGCTTTTTGGGGGCTTCCCGGCGTTTTTGCCGATTCCTTGCCCGACACCTTCGGTAATGCACTGATCAACGAATGGATGCAGGAACAGAAGATTCCGATTACGGCAATTTCCGCATTGGACCGTTTGGCCTATGTCGGAGATCGGGCCATGGGAGCCTTGACTTACGAACCTCGTCGAGGACCTCAGTATGGTAGACCTTCCGCATTGGATATGCGGCAATTACTCTCGGAAGCGCGGCTTGCACTTGATAATCGCTTGGGGAAAATGAAGGGGACGGAGGCGCTTCGTGAAATCATTCGCGTTGGAACATCTGCCGGTGGTGCCCAGGCGAAAGCGGTGGTGGGATGGAATCGTGAAACCGGACAGTTCATTTCGGGAACGGGCGATTTGCCAGAGGGGTTTGAACATTGGCTCATCAAGTTTACGCCCAAGGGCCTTGAAGAGGCTGGCGAGAAAGAGTTCCATGTCTATGAAATGGCGCAAGGGGCGGGTATTGCCATGAGCGAATGCCTCTTGTATGAATTGGATGGTGTTCGGCACTTTATGACAAAGCGGTTTGATCGGAACGGAAACTTTCGTCACCATCTTCAGACTTATTGTGCCTTGAAACATCTTCCACACGGGTCGCCACGTCAATTGATGACCTATGAGGGACTTTTCCGCACGGCGGTTGATTTGGGGCTTGGATATGGGGCGCTTGAACAGCTCTTTCGGCGGATGGTGTTCAACGTTCTCATTGAGGAAGTGGACGACCACACGAAGAACTTCTCGTTCCTCATGCGCAATCCGGCTTCGCCGCAGTCCGCCTCCGCCGGTGCGAGCGGATGGGAACTGGCGCCGGCCTATGACCTCACGGGGTATCACTTTTCGGTGGCGGACAAGGACTTCGAGGCGTGGTCGAATCCACACGTTCTTTCCGTCAATGGCAAAACGGGGAACATCACGGATGCCGACTTGTTGCTCGTCGCCGAACGTTTCGGCATCGGCACCGCCAAACGCGTCCTCGCCGAGATCAAGGAAGTGGTGGCGAAGGAAGCGTCCCATATTTAACGCATGAATCGAAAGGAATGAAAATGAAAAAGAACTTTGGCGCGAAGGCGTGGTTGTATCCGATGCCGGTTTTGATTATCGGCTCGTATGACGAGAACGGGAAGCCC
Organism: Kiritimatiellia bacterium; assembly: GCA_045641465.1. Classification (GTDB taxonomy): domain Bacteria; phylum Verrucomicrobiota; class Kiritimatiellia; order RFP12; family UBA1067; genus RUG572. Next base: position 7,725 of record JAZUGW010000002.1, read on the forward strand.
GATGCGATGAATGCCGCATGGGGTGGGATTTCGCTTGAGGACCGCATTTCGATCTGCGTGGACGATGCGCATAAGACGACCGCGAACGTTTTGAAGCGTAAGGCGTTCACCGTTCACGTCGCGGATGCGAAGAACGTCGTCGCGTGCGATTATGTGGGTGTTGTTTCGGCGAACGAGGTGCCGGACAAGCTTGTGAAGACCGGCTGGACGCTCTCCCGGAGCGCCTTTGTCGATGCGCCCGTGATCGAGAACTTGCCGATGGTGCTCGAATGCGAACTCGTGAGCTACGACAAGGCCGATTGCCGGATGGTTGGAAAGATCGTGAATGTCGGCATTGACGAATCCTGCCTTGTCGGCGACAAGGTGGACGTGGCGAAACTCGACCCCATCACTTTCGATCCCGTCAACCACACCTACCTGCGTCTCGGCGAAAAGGCCGGCGACGCCTTCAAGGCCGGTTTGGCGTTGAAGTGAGTAAAGTTAACGACTCTGTGGGGACAGCCCCTCTCGACTCAAGGCGCTCAATGCGGAGTTGTCAAAAGGAAAAAAGAGTTAAAAGAGCTAAAAGATTTTTTTCCTCTTTTTCCTCTTTGATTCTTTTGACCATGTTCGCAGTCGGCGGGATGATCTCTGAAGGACGCGAAGGTCTTCAAACGTTGAATGGTGAATGTACTTGTCTGACAGGAAAAAGATCATGAAAGTGACGAGAAAAGAGTTTTTGGGCGGGGCGGCCGCATGGACGGTTGCCGGGGGAAGTTCCGTTTTGGCGGCGGCGGCGAAGGGACCGATTCGGGGAACGGTTCGTTTGGTTGACGGGTGGGGGCTTAAGGACGTCGTCGTTTCGGACGGCCTTGTTTCGATGAAGACGGATGGCGAGGGACGCTTCACGCTTCCGGCGGCGCACGATTACGCGCGGTTCGTTTTTGTTTCGATGCCGTCCGGCCATTGGTTCCCCACGGGCGCCTATTGGCAGCGGCTCGTTCCCGGCAAGACCGAAGGCTACGATTTCGTTCTCGAAAAACGTAAGGAAACGAACGCGCAGGGCGGCCATCGGTTCATCCATTTTTCCGATTCGGAAATCAGCGGCATCGATGCGGTGGAGGAACGGTGGCGGGATGAGCTGAAGGCTTTTGCCGCCGCCGAGGACGCGGCGTTCATCGTGCATACGGGCGACATCTGCTATCGCGCGGGACTCGTCAGCCACATCAAGTTGATGAACACCGCGAACATGGGGCGCCCCGTCTTCTACACGATCGGCAACCACGACCACATCCCCGGAGGACCCTTCGGCGAGTACCTGTTCGAGGAACTCTACGGGCCGACCTATTTCTCGTTCAATGCCGGCGGCGTGCATTACATCGTTACGCCGATGGGGTGGGGCGATGTGCGGCCGAACCATTCCGTCGCGCGCGTGGCGGCCTGGCTGAAGAACGACCTTGCGCTCGTGCCCCGCGGTACGCCGATCATCGGCTTCAACCATGATCTCGTCTCGGGCAATGCGCAGTTGAACTATGGCGGTGTCGATCTCGTGGCGGCCAATTTGAAGGCCTGGTGCTATGGACACTGGCACATCGATTTCGTGCGCCGGCAGGGAACGTGGCTCTCGATTGGCACGGCCTTGCCGAACAAGGGCGGCATCGACCAGTCGCCGGCCGGCTGGCGGCTCGTCCATGTCGACGCGAAGGGCGAGGTGACGAGCGAAAAGCGCGCGAGCGGCGTGGAGGGTTCGCTTGAGCTGGTGGCAGCGACCCGATCGCGCCTCGCGGTGAACGCCTATCGTTCGAAGGGGCGCACGCTCGGCGTCGATTACGTCGTGAGCCGGAACGGACAGGAACTCGCGCACGGTTCGATGCGGCGGCGCACCGACTGGGCGTGGGAGGCGGATGTGCCGAATCTCCCGAAAGCGGCGAGGGTCACCCTCACGGCGCGTTTCGCCGACGGCCAAGCGAGGGCGACGAGCGACGTTGCGGACGAACGGATCGCCGCGAGCGTGAACGTGGGCGGCAATCTCTTTTGGTGTCCGCCGATCGCGTCGGGGGACATCGTGTATGCGGGCATCGACGACGAAGGCGGGACGGGGAATTCCGGTGTGGTCGCCTATGCGGCGGACCTGTCGCGCGAACTCTGGCGCTTCAAGAGCGTCAATGTTGTGCGCAATGCCATCGCCTGCACGGCGGGGACGCTCTTCGCGCAGGACCTCGAAGGAAACCTCTCCGCACTCGACGCCAGGACGGGTGTGGTGCGCTGGCAGAAGCGTCTCTCGTATGGAAACGGGGTTGGTCTTTCCGCCCTCTGCCAGGGACTCGCGGCGCAGGATGGCGTTGTCTACGCCGGCGAAGGACGGAGCCTCACGGCCATTCGTGCGGACGGAACCGTGCTCTGGTCGAATGGCGGATATGGTCCGGGCGAAGGGCAGAACGGCGCGCTCGCAGTCGGCGGCGGCGTTGTCATCGGCGGCTGCAACTGGAACGGCCTCTACGGCAACGACCAGGCGAACGGCAAGCTCCTCTGGTCCTTAAAGTCCGCACCGTGGCGGTTCCGCGCCGCCACCGCGCGGATTGTCGGCGCGCAGACGTATGCAGTGGCGCAGAAAACCGTGGCGATCTTGGAAACGAAGACCGGAAAGATCGTTCGCCAGCGCGATCTGCCGTCCAAGACAAAGGCGGGGCTGGGGCCGATGGACGTGGCCACGACGCCGCTCGTCACGGACCGGCTGGTCGTGTTCGGCACGGTCGGGCATGGACTTGTCGCGCTGGACCGCGAAACGCTGGAAGACGTGTGGACCGTACCGGTGAGAACGGCGCTGGCCTACACGCCGGAATACCTCTCGGCGCCCATGTCGATCGTCTCCGT
>JAZUGW010000003.1:0-3817 GCA_045641465.1 Kiritimatiellia bacterium
AAAAATATCTAAATTTCCGCTTGCTTTTCGTGTCAGCAGTATGCTACAATCTTTACCGCTTGAAGGTGTAGCTTTTCGCGGGTGCGAAGGCGGTGCCGGAGGGCTGGATTTTCAACAATGAAAAAAACGGGTAAAGTCCAATGAACCCAATGGAGGTCTGAAATGGTGCGAAAAATCGTAACGATGTGCGCGGCGGCGCTGCTCGCCTGCGCGGGTGCGGTGGCGGATGACGGGAGCGATTCCGTTGTGTTGACGCCTGGAGGATGGACGACTGACCTTACCGTCAACGGCAAGAAGGTCTGGTCGAGGTACAACCAGCCCAAGGGCGCGGGCTGGAACTGCACCTACGACTCGAAGGAGAAGTGCTTCAAGCTGAACCTCAGTTCCGTCACGGAGTACACGCTCGGCGGCGAACTCTCCGGTCGGGTGATGGACAAGAACGGCAACGTGACGAAGGTCGACGTCGGCATGGTGTCGATCAACCAGCAAAGTACGGTCACGCTCGACAATCTTGTGATGCGGGGGAACATCAGCGTCGCCGCAGGCAAGACGGTGAACTTGTACTTGAAGGGCAAGAGCGAACTCATCCCGGCCGTGGGATTTTATTATTCAGGTACACTTTCCATTCCCTTGAATTCAACAGTATGGATCGATGGCGACAAGACGGGCTCGCTGAATGTGCATGATTGCGGTGGCCTGGTGCCGAGTTCGGGAGGTTCGTTGGTAAAGCCCGGTACGACAAAGGGCGGCTGTGTGAAGGTTATTGGTGGTCGACTTACAGGTTTTCCCTGCGCCCTTGTTGAGTTGACCGTCATGGGCGGAAAGGTCGAAGGATCAACTGTTTATGGAGATGACAGTTTTGCCATCAATGTGGATGAATTCAATGTGACCGCAAGCGGTAATTTTGCCGGCGGCAATGTGAAGGCAAAAAAAGCTAATATTCGCGGCGAGGTCACGGTGTCAGAATTGAGAGTTGATTCTCTTGAAATTCCCAAAGGGACGACGCTTACGGTTGAAAACAAGCTTTGGGCAAAGAACGTTGTGGTTGACGGTGGTCAAGTTTTGCTAAACGAGGGGGCGGCAATTGTCATGAGTTTTGGCGGAAGTTTGACGGTGACGGATGGAAGTATCCTTGGTCCGACAGGATCGATTCTCTCTCAAAGCGTAAGCAGCGGATCCGATTATGATGACTATTCGGTAACCATAGCCATCGCGGGTGGCGAACTTGACGTTGACTCGATTGGCGAGCCGAGGGGCAGCATTCAGAGGATCAATGTCTTGGTGTCTGGCGGCCGTCTTTCATTCGAGCATGCGTATTTGCAGAACTTTGATCAGCGAGGCGGTTGCGTGGTTGTGGGAACGGATTGCAATGTTTCACGTGAAGGTAATATGTTCCTCGCGGATGGAAGTTTCAGTGCAGTAGATGTGAAGGTTGAAGGACGTCTGTATTTTCGCGGCGGAAGTTGTTTCGTGACACACGGGCTTGCTACCGCTTCGGTGGTCAACTTCATCTATTCTCCTGACAAGGGCTGCAGTTGCGTTACCGTCGCTGGCTTGCCGAGAGATTCGCGGGTTGATATTTCCGATCTCGGTTTTGCTTATGGCACGAAGGACATTTGGAGTGACGGGGGTGGGCATATCTACCTCTGGTTCCCCAATCGCGAGGAACCTTATCGGTTTACCGTCAACGGGAGCGTTTACGAGGCGACGGTCCATGGTATGGATACGACGGCGACGCTGGTTGAGGCGAAGAGATATTCGGTCACCTACCGCACGAATCAAGGCCAGCTCTACGACGGGGTCAATAACTGCTGGAGCCAGGAATATCTGTTCGAGAATCTGTATGTGTACGGGGAAACGCCGTCGGTCTATGGCGCGGAAGACCTTCGGCTGACTTGTGCGGGCAAGCGGTTCGACCACTGGGAGATCGTGACCGACGGACGCAAGACGGTGATGCCGGGCGAGAAGCTGCCGCCGATCACCGGCGATGTCGTCCTTCAGGCATGCTGGGCGGAGGACATCGTCGCCGACGAGGACAACGGATTCGACGTCGTGTTCACTTATCAGAAAGAAGGCGTTACCGGGCCGGTGATTAAGGCGGTCCGTCAGCGTCTGGGCGAGAAGTTCGCGTTCCCGACGGACTATTCGCGGCGGATCGGCAGAAAGTCCCTGGTCGGCTGGTTCACGTCGGCAATGGCGAACGCGCGCCAGATCACTGCGGACACGATCGCGGACGGATCGGTCAAGCGGGTGTACGCCAAATACCTGGATCGGGCGTCGCGGACGACGAGGCCGGACAACGACGCCTTCGCCAACGCCCAGGTTATCGGCGATGCACGGGGGCTCATCGAGGACCTTCCGATGGATCGCGCGACGAAGGAGTCCGGCGAGTTCTTCTACAGCATTTCGGCGATCTCCGGCACGCTCTGGTACCGCTGGACGGCGCCGATGTCGGGAGTTGTGACGTTTTCGGCGGTCAACAACGGTGAGGGCGGCAGGCCCATCCTTTGCGGCTTTATGGGTCAGATGTCTGCCCCGTTCATCGGATTGGACCTGCCTTCGAGCCTGACGTTCCGCTGCACGACCGGAATGGAGGTTCACATTTGCGTCGCGAGCGACGGGGCGTCAAGTGACGTCGACCTCAACTGGAACGTGGTCTCCGAGACCAGCGCCAATCTCCATGTCTGGGGAGTGAATCGCTATGTCTGTGCCAAGATCGCGAATCTCGGCATCACGATGCCGCCGGTCGCCGACGTGAAGGCGGTCAAGGCGGAGGGCCTGCCGAAGGGGCTCAAGCTCGTGCAAGACAAGGCGAAGACGATGTGGTACGTCGAGGGCGTGGCGACCGAGCAACTCGACTACGAGAAGAAGTACGCGGCGATCCGCTTTCAGTTCAAGGAGAAGGGGAAGGCGGACGAGGTGCAGAAGCTTGCGCTCGCGGTCGTGCCCTCCGCCCGCGCGGGGCATTGGGTCGGGCTCGGAGAATTTTCAATGTCCGCCTCCGAGCTGTTCGGCGCGGAGGTCCAGAAGGACTGGACCGTGAGCGGCACGCCAAGCGGCGTCAAGTACGACAAGGACGCCCTGGCGTTCTCGGGCAAGCTCTCGAAAATCGGCACGTTCACGCTGACCGCCAAGGGACCCGTCACGAGCGCCGTGCCCGGATCGTCCGCCAAGTTCAGCAACGTCTATACGTCCGAGCTGATGGTCGAGCCGGCTGGCGCCGTTTACGCCGAGGCGATCATGGTCGAGCGGGGCGTGACGATGGAGCCGAAGGACATCACGGCGAAGTTCGACTGGGCGGCGAACACGAAGTGCAAGGCGGAGGGACTGCCCCCGGGCATGAAGTATTCGGCGGGCGTCTTCTCCGGCAGGGTGACGGGCGGCGCGAGGTTCTATCCCGTCACGGTGACGAGCGCCGACAAGCAGGCGCAGGCCGCCTATCTCGTGCGCGTCCTGGATCCGTCGGCGATTGAGGTCGGCGTCTCCTTCGGCGCGAAGGAGCTGGCGCTTCAGGAGAAGATCGCCGCAGGAGACGCGAAGGCGACGAAGAACTGGCAGTACTCGTTCGTGCGGGGCGCGGCGGTCGCTCTGCCGCTTACGGTCGCCGAGGGTGCGACGGCGAAGGCGGCGGGGCTGCCCTCGGGGCTCAAGCTCGAGCAGGACAAGGCGAAGAAGGCCTGGTCGATCACGGGCGTGCCGACGAAGGCCGGCGACTTCCTCGTCACGCTGACGGTCACGAGGGAAGGCGTCTCCTCGGCCGTCACCTATCTCTTCGAGGTCGTCGAGAACGCCTTCGCGGGCGAGTACCGCGGCACGA
>JAZUGW010000004.1:0-4378 GCA_045641465.1 Kiritimatiellia bacterium
TCCTCCAACCGCACGAGCGGCTTCAACTCGAAACTCGCATACTCGAACGTACTTGCGCCGCGCACACGGACTTCGCCCGTCGTCATCAACGTCGACGGCCAGCCGATGCCGAAGGTCCCGTTGCCGATGACGGTGATGTCGCCCGGTCCGTCAATGACAACGGCTTTACTGCCGCCGATGACAAGCCGCCGCGCCGTTTCACCGTCATCCGCATCCGTCGTGTCGATCGTGAGGCCGCCCTCGCGCACCGTGAATCCCCTGAGAGCCTCCGAATCCGTATGCCAATACCAGTCCACACCGACACCAGCCAGCGTCGTGCCGTCAAACGTGTAAAAGCCCGTCGCACCGCCGTCATAACCGCAAACACCCTTCGGCGTCACATCCGCCCCCGTAAATTCAAGACGAAGAGGACCATAGGACTGCGTGTCATCCGTACGAACGAGAAGCGACGGCAGACGCAGCGTGCCCCTACCGTTCACCCGATATTCCATGCAGTCACAGCCCGTAAAGCCGAGCGCCATGCCGTTGACGATCGTCAAACGGCCGTCGATCACAAGCTCGCGCACGCCGAAGTTGTCGAGCCAGGTCATCGCATGGGTGTTCTGAATGACGTGCGACTGCAGATAGTCCGCCGTCATGTCGAGTCCCTTCGGTACGACGAGCGCGGGCACGTCCGGCTGCGAGGTGCCGACTTCTACCGTCCCGAGGCGCACGGTCGCCGTCCCTTCGGTCGGCCCCACCAGCGTCTCGCCCGGACCGATCGAGGCCGACTGGAACTGGACGTCCGCCCCTGCGGCGAACGCCGCCTTGGCGCCCGCGCCCACCACAAGCCTGCCGCCCTGCAGCGTGTCCGCAAAGTTGAACGTGCCCGCCTGCACGTTCACGCTCTCGGTTCCCGCACCCGGCTGGGTGCCGCCCAGCGTGAACGTGCCTTCGCCGCGCTTCACCAGCGTCGCCGCCACCATCGGAGCCGTCACCGTCGCCGAAACGCCCGCCGGCACGTCGAGCGTGCCATCGGCGAGCGACAGCGACGCCCCTTCGCCCGCCGCCACGGTGGCATCCGCGAGGAACGCGAAGGAACCGATCGAGTAGGAACCGTCTACCGTCACCGTGCTGCCACCCGGCGCATCGAAAAGCGCCGTCGCACCGTCGGTCCAGACCGCACCGCCCCAGCCGTCCGCCGCACTCCACGCATCCGCGCCGCCCTTCCACGCGCCCAGCGTGCCACTGACGAGCACCAGGCGAGTCCCGCGCACCTCAAGCGAGAGGCCCGGATCTTTCCCGACCACCGCCAGCTGGAACTTCGTCGCATCCCATCCCGTCAGATCGTCGATGAGCGTGTAGACTCCATTCGTCGACACATTCGACGGCGTGACTTCGATCGTCACAGCACCCGCCTGCGCCACCGTCTGCGCCCGCAGCGTGCCCACCTGCGAACCGTTGACCGTGAATCCCAGCACCGCGCCTTCCGCGAGCGTGAGCGTGTTCGGCACCGTGACCGACGTCGTCCCCACCGCCAGCGTGGCGCCGCCGGACACCGTCACATCGCCGCTCGCCGTATAGACGCTGCGCGCGAAGGCGAGGCGCCCCGCCTCGATGCGCAGACCGCCCGTCGCCGTCGTCGCGCCACTGATCGAGAGCGTGCCCGCCCCGCGCTTCACGATCGCGCCTTCGCCCGGGAACGGCAGCAGCGCGGCAATGTCGAATCCGGCCGAATCGAGGATCAGCCCGCCTTCGTCGATCGTCACCGTGCGGTGTTCATCGTCCCACACGTTGATGAAACTCGTGTTCGCCGCCGAAGCGCGGAAGGTGGTGCCGTTGAAGGAAACCGTATTCGTGCCCAGACAGTAATAGGCGACGAAACCGTTCTTCGCGGTGATCGTACCACCGTCGAAATGAAGCGCCACCTCAGCGGATCCCCTGTTCGAAAGGGCCAGTTCCGCATTGCCGGTATAGAACCCGTCGTTCAAGGTGATCGCCGCCGTACCGCCGATCGTCACATCGGCGGACCCCGATGACTTGGAAGTTCCCGTCCAGGACATGCCCACGCGGAACTGGTTGATGTCCGCCAGCTCGCCGCCGTCCATCAGGAAGGTCACAACCGACTGCGTCGTGTTCGCGGCGAGACGGAAATGATCGTTCCGCGCGCGAATCGCACCACCGTGGATCGTCACCGCATTCTCGGTCGTATAGTCGATGCCCGCGCCGAAGCTCGTGCAGGTGATCGTACCCGCATCGGCTTCCATCGTGAGCGAAGTGCCGCGGTCAAAGAACACGCGCTGCCCGGGCGTGGTGGTAATCGACCCGCCTTTCGCCAACGTCAGGTGCGTGCCCGCCGGCGGACGGAACTCATCGTTGTTAGTCTTCGTGAACGTTCCATTTTCCCACCGGATGTTTCCGGCAATGGTCATGTTGTTCGTCCACGACAACGTGCCGCCGCCGAGATCGAGGCTCGTTCCATCGTACATTGTAAGTCCCGTGGGGGAAGCGAAGTTCGCCGGCGTCGTGAAGGTGAGACGCCCCGCACGAATCTCCGGCGCAACACCCATCGTCCAGCTCGCATCCGCGAAGGTGAGCGTGCCCGCACCGGTCTTCACGAAGAGGCCGGACTGCGTTTCATACGGCACGCCGATCGTCACATTGCCCTGCGCGCACACTTCGCCCGGCACGGACGCATTGGAGAGCCGACCCGTACCCGCGATTGTGTAGTCGCCGAGGAACGTGAGCGCGCTGGCCGTGACATCGCCGCTCAACGTCACCGTGCCCGTGGTGTCGACCGGGAAGATGGCAAGTCCGTACGGAATCCACTCGTGGCCGCCGTTCCAGCCGTCCGCATCGCCCCAGCCGCCGTCGCCGCCCTTCCACGTCTGCTCGTCGTAGATGGTGGTGGTGACCGTCAGCACGAGGCTGCCCGCACGATTCGTCAGCGTGAGCGTCTTGCCGAGGATGAAGAGATCGGCCGCGAAACGTGAAACCGGAATGTCGCCCGCGCCCGTCGCGAGCACGTACTCGCCATCGGCCAGCGCCGTCGAACCGAACACCTTGAACGGGATCGTCCCCGTCTCGGGCCACGTGATGACGCTCGCCTTCAAGGCCGCCGTGTTCTCCGTGCCGCTCAACATCTCGAAGACAAGCGACGCATTCGGCTCCACCGTCACCGCCCCCATTTCGACCGGCTGCTGGAACTTCACGGTCACGCCCGACTGGAACACCGTGCCACCCGTGTGTTTGAGCTTCGCCGGCGTCGGTGTCGTCGGATCGCCGTTGAACACGAGGGTGCCGGTTCCACCCACGTTGAGACGTCCCGTGCCGCGCGTCTCGAAGGGATCGCTGAACCAATAGGAATTGTCCGAATGCCAGAGGAACTTGACCGGCTCGCCGGCGACATTCTCCGTCCGGACCGTGAAGCCCGTCTCCGCATCGGTGAGATTGAGATAGATGCAGCGCCCGACCGCGACATCGCGCGTATCGGAATAGCCCGACCCCAACGTGCAGGCCCCCAGGTTGATCACCGGATTCTGCCCGACCATCAAACCATCCGTTCCGCCAGAGGACGACGTCGTCGTCGGAAACACCTCGGCGCCGCCGTCGATCGTCCATTGGCTCGTGTTTGGATAGGGATAGAGGCGCGTGGTCAGGAACGTGCCAGGTCCGTGGAGGACCAGATCCTCGCCGACCTGTCCGTCGGGAAGACCGAGGGTGTAGGTCTGGTCGGCGGCGCCGTTCAAGACGAGCGAGCCCCGGGCGTGGTGGATCGAGAACGTTTCCGGCAGCGTCGGCAATTCAAGCCGCCCCGCGCCGTCTTTCTGCAAGGATGCACAGGCATACGGCGTTTCGATGCGCGCCGTCTGGTCCGCCGCGACCGAAACGGCACCGGCGATGTCCACGCGCCCATTCCCCACAAGCGTCGCCGACGCGTCGAACACGAGATCGTTCACCGCGATGCCGGTCATCGGCACCGTCACCTGCGCGCCGGCCGTACGGAACACCGCGTTGCCGCCCGCGCCGAACAGCTGGCCGAAGTCCCAGTTGAGGCCGTCCCACGGACCCGCCGCCCCGCCGGTCCAGATGTTGTCCTCCGGCACGGGCGTAGTGGAAACGACGAGCGAGAGCACGCCCGTATCGGCCTTGAGACCGAGATATTTTGAGCCGGCGCGTCCAATTGTCAGTACAAAGCGACGCGCGGTCTGTTCGCCAAGGCCCGCAACGATCGGATAGACGCCTTCCTTCGGCTCGGACGCAAAGGACGGCGAGATCAGCACCCGTCCGTCCTCGGGCCACACCACGTCTTCAAACGTCATCACCGTCGGCGTGTCGCCGCTCGTTCAGCCGAGGGAGAGCTGCCCGCCCGCCTCGAACGTCGTCTTCGTCGTGAACG
>JAZUGW010000005.1:0-19911 GCA_045641465.1 Kiritimatiellia bacterium
CTGCTTCGGCCTGAAGGGCCTCGCAGCATGACGCGCGTAGCGATATTCGGCCGCAACCCAATGGCAAGGCAAATGCAGCCTCGGCCGTAGAGCGCCTCGCGCGTCATGCTGCGAGGCCCTTCAGGCCGAAGCAGATCAGGCCGAAGCAGGTCAGGCAAACCGCCATTCGAGCCGCCCGCCCTGACCTGGCACCACATATACCGAGGTGCCACCTTGAGGCGCGGCAATCTCGGCAAGCGCAGCATTGATACCATGCCAGGCATCGTAGCGCGAAACACCCGGCGCGGCTACACGCGACAAGAGCAAAAGCCGCCCATCGGCAAATTGCCGCGGTTCATCGCCTTTCGGGCGGTAGACCATGGCAAGCGGATCGGGAACGGCCTTGATCATCGGCGCCCCGCGCCGTTCAAGCTCTGCCGCAACAGCACGCTCGCAGGGCGAAATGAAAGTTCCCATCAATGTAAATCCCTTCTCAACCGCCGACATCAACCGTGCCACGACCGCCGCATACTCACAGACGGGAATTTTCCGCGACAGCCGAATTGCGCAGAGGCGACGATCTTCACCCAGAAGCTCAACCGCGCCAACACCACTCCACCATTCGCCAACGGGAAGCCGTATTGAGTCAAATGGTTCAACGACCTTCAGCGGCGGCGGATTGCCATGCATCAGAAACCATTTGAGCGGATTGTTCTCAATATAGGCGTCGACGAGATCAATGATCTCGCGCGAGAGGCAAAGTCGATCGTGATACCCTTTCTCCCAATCGAATACAACACCCAGGTTTTTCGCCCGCCACTGCGTCCAACGCTTGAAATTCCTCACGAAAGCCGCGAGTTTCGCAAGCGGTTGGTCGAGGCCTGGCTGAATGTAGAGCCGAAAATGGACATGATCGGGCATGATGATCGACTTCTTCAGCGTGATTCCACTTGGCCGCGCCGCCTCACGGGCCAATGTCTCGGATGCTGCGAGCCCAACAGGCGAAAGCTCAAGGCGATCTGCTGAAATAACACGCCCGAAGATTGGCGGCCGATCCTCCACACCAAAGGATATGAAGAGCACCGCACCACGCGAATAATCGTAGTCTTTGAACCGCCGGAAATGCCCCGCAGCCTGTACATCTTTCGGTAATAATGCCATCGGTTGGTATTATAGCATATTTTGCTTCGGCGCGCGGGCTGCTTCGGCGCGCGGGCCGCTTCGGCGCGCGGGCCGCTTCGGCCTGAAGGGCCTCGCAGCAAGACGCGCGAAGCATTTAGCCCACCCGGCACCGAGGCCCTTGGGCCTGAAGCAGATCAGGGCGAATTCAGCCTCGGCCGTAGAGCGCTTCGCGCGTCATGCTGCGAGGCCCTTTAGGCCGAAGCAGGCGCGTCATGCTGCGAGGCCCTTCAGGCCGAAGCAGGCGCGTCATGCTGCGAGGCCCTTCAGGCCGAAGCAGATGAAAGCAGTGCGAAGGAAAGTGCGTAGAGGAGGCCGAAAATGAAATGAATGCCGCCTGACCCCTTTTCGAGGTCGAGCCAGGCGGGGGCTTCGGGGTTCGCCCGGTAGTCGCGCACCGCATGGCTGACGAGGCGCACCGTCAACGGCAGCACCAGCAGCGGCAGCGCGAGCGACCAAAGATCCAGCAGGATTTCCCAATTGCTCGACGCCGCCACCACCGCATAACCGACCTCTGCCAATACCACAAAATACGGCACCGCGTGCAAAACGATGAAAAGCACGAGCGATCCCTTCGGTTTCAACACCCCCGCCAGCGTCGTAATGCCCGCCCGGCGATCCGTTGCGATGTCGCGCATGTCGTTGCCGTGCAGAATCACCCCCACCAACGCCGCCACCGGCAACGTCACCCCCACGAAAAGCACCCGCGGGAACCACGCCCACATCTCGTTCGACGCCGTGAAGTCGAACTGATGCGTAAATGCCTCCGGCGCCACGACTTCCATCACCACGAACATGTAAAGCACCCCTTGCAACAAGGCGACGAACGGCACCCCAAGACCATGGTACTTGTACTTGATGCCCGTCGAATAATTGACGGCCCCCAGGAATCCGACAACTGCCATCACAAACAGCGGCAGATTAAACCGCCACTTCGCCGACAGCCCCAACCATTTACACACGCATGTCACACCGCCGTCCGACATGCTCGGATAGAACAGCGTCGGAATCCCCAGCGCGCCCGCCAGCACGAAGAGGATGCAGCCGAAGACGAACGTCTGGCGCAAGGTGATCTTCCCCTCTTGAATCTGCGGCGTCGTCAGAAAGGCCCCTGGCGTTCGGTCGACGCCGCTCACTTCATCGCCCCAGGTGTTGAAGAGATTGCACGTCAAAACGAGGGTAATCGCAGAAGCGAGCGCAAGTCCCCACCGAACCCATCCGCCGGGTTCGATCATATTCCCGCTCAATGCCCAGCCAAGTGCCACCAAAAACGGCACGAGCGGCGCCGTAATGCTCCACGGACGCGTCAGCAGAATCCAGTCCTTCAATGTCGCTTTTTTCGATTCCATCGTCTGTTCGTCTTTCCTCAGTTTGATTTACTTTTCATCGTAGAACGGATTCAACGACACGCAATTGACACCCAGACATTCGCCCGGTTGCGCCGCCGCATCATCGAAAACGAGCGGGATTTCCGACGCCCGCGCCACGAAGACGAGATGATGCAAGTTGATGCGCGCTACGCCCGTATTCTGCTCGTAACGGCCTTCCACGCGCCGATCGACATGCCGCCAGCACAATGCCGGCTTGAGTTCGGCCCCGGACCCCAGCGTCGCCTTCACGCCGAACACGCGCGGATTGTGGCGATTCGCCTTCACGTCCTTTACATCGAACGTCGCGAACTGCAGGCAGTAGGTACGACCGGGAATCAATCCCTTCACGGTCTGCGCCAGCGTGTTCGTCGCATTCGCCGCGCGCGTGAACGTCGCGAACGTATCGCCCAGACTTCCATTGCCGCCCCAGCGGTTCTGCACCCGCGCCCCCAAACCCCGATGCTGGTCCACCGCAACGGCGCCCGTTGCGGACCATCCCGCCAGCGAACCGCGGAAGTCGCCGTTCACAAGATGGTTCGGCAGATAGCGATAGCCGTAGGCATGACTCAGCATCTCCGTGTTCCCGTCCACACAATAGTGCCGCAGCAGCGCCATCGCCCAGCGGTGCATTTCGTGGTCCGCATAATAGCTACCCCAATAGCCCGTGCACCCGAGTTCGCGGAAAGCGGGATCGTTCGCCACGAGGTTGAGCTGCATGTCGAGGAAGTATTTGAAATCGACTTCCGGGTGGTGTACGAGCGAAATGATCGGAATCTGCGTGAAGTCGCCGAAGGCGATGCCCGTGGAGGCCGCCGCACCCGGACACCACCTCTCATAGCTCCGCAGGGTTTCGGTCACATAGTTCCCCAGATAGGTCCGCGCCTCTTCCTCCGTCGCGCGCGTGCGGCAATAGGCCTCGAAGAGAAGCCGCCCGCGCCCCCGGCTCGCCTCGATGCTCGCACGCAGGAAATCGTGGTCGACGCTCGGTGTTCCGGGACGTCCCACGATCCATGTGTAGATGCGCCGGTTTTCGGGATTCGCAAAGGCCCGCAGTCCCCGCGTATACGCACGCAGCATCGCCGGCTGGCCAAAGAACTGCTCGTCGCACGTCAGGCCGTCATACCACGGACGCAACATCCCCTGCGCCGTCTCAAGCCGATGCGTGAGATCGTGTTCGTCCGCCAACTTGGTCGTACCGAGATTGGCGAGCCAGAGATACCCGCGTGCCCGGAATTCCGCCCGATGCTCTGCGGGAATCTGACCGCCGTTCTGCGTCGTGACGCATGGATTCGAATACTTCTCCTGAAAGGCCCAGTTGTACGGCGGGTTCTCCGCCACACGCGAATTGGTTCCGGGACAGTAATTGAATATCTCGGCGATCTGCCGTACGACGAGCCGCCCCGCCGCGCGCGCGCCCGTCACCGTAATCGTGTGCGTTCCGTAGGCGACCTCGCGGAAGGTCTCGCCACGCGGTGTCGCCGCATCGATGACGCATCGGCCGTCCAGCCGGACCTCCGCCACAGCCGCCTTCGGCGTCGCAAGGAACACCCAGCCGTCACGCGTCGTCGTGAACGTGAACGTCTGCGCCTCGGTACCGGCGGCGAACGGCGTCGACAGCACTTCCGTCACCAGGTTGTTGAGGCGACGATGGCCGTTCGTCGACACCGGATCGACCACGCGATAGTTGAATGTCGTCCGCGCCAGTTCCTGCTCGGTACCGCGCCTCACGAGACGCGCCACGCCCTGGCCTTCGGTCCAGCCCGCCGGCAACGGTACGGAGGTCGCCTCCTTGCACGCAAGCGGACGCCGCACCTCACCGACGGCGATGTCGAACGCACCCGCCGGCAACCTGCCGAATACGCGGAAGTCCATCGTCGGATTCGCCCGCGGCAACAGGCGCGGGGCCTTCATCCACACGACCAGACAAGGCTCGCGGCTGAACTTGTCGATCTCGGACTTTTTCGTACCGGCACGTGTCGCCTCGTCCAGCGCCTCCAGCCGCACATCCGCAAGGCTGAGCTCGCCAACCACATCAAGCGCGTAGAACACGAAACTGTGCTGGCCTGGTCGCGAATTCCGCGGCGTGAACTCGGCGGAGACCGTGGTCCAGTCCCGATTCGCCGGGAAATTGTTCACGCCCCACGCATGGTACCACCCCGAATCGATCATCAGCACGCCGTTGTTCCGGCTCTTGAAGTTTCGCGTGCGCACCTTTGCCGTGAGGCGGTAGTGGCCGTTTGTCATCATCTGCAGTCCCTGCTGGCGAATGGAGAACTCTCCCTTCTTCTCCTCCGTGAACCTGACGGTGAGACACGGCAGGCCATTCGGACCGCCCGTCGGTTCCCATTCGAGATTCGCGGGCGGAACGTGATAGCTCCAGAAGATCGGCAGATCCGTCTGGTCCGTCTCAAGACGTCCGTTCACAATCAGATTCTCGCTCGCGCCGCCCACCAGCGCCAACATGCCCAATATGAGTCCGCAGACGATTCGCTTCAACATCATCAACTCCTCCGATTCCTGATGGCCGTTCAATTGGGACGGCGATTCTCGTTCGGCGGAAGCGCCGCAAGGAGCGCCGTGCACCCTTCAAGAATGTCGTCGTATGTCACGTCGAAATTACCCGTGTACCACGGATCGGCGATGTCACGTGTGGACCCCGCGAATTCGGGCAGCTTGTGGATCTTCGGCAGGTCCTCCGGATAGACGAGCCGGCGCAGATCGGCGATGTTGTAGGCATCCATGCCGATGAGCAGATCGTAGTCGCGCGCACGGGCCGCATTGAGCAGCCAGGCGGCACGCGGGGTGAACGGAATCCCCTGCTGAACGAGTTTCCGACGCGTCCCCGAATGGATGTCGTTGCCGATTTCATCCGTATGCAGCGCCGCCGACTCCACGATGAGATCAGTCCGTCCGGCACGACGCACGAGCTCCTTCATCACAAACTCGGCCATCGGCGAGCGACAGATGTTTCCATGGCACAAAAAGAGGATCTTCATTCGTTCATTCCCGTCTGAAACGGCCTACCGACGTTCGAGCGGTGGACGGTGGGCCAACTGATACTCGTAGAGTGAAACCGGTTGAACGGGCTTGCCGGCACTTGCCCGCACGCAATCGGGACGCGTCTGCCCGTCCGGATGGGCGAAGGAGGTGTTCGTCTGCCCCTTGCGCCCGTCGACGCGCCCCGTACATCCCACGCACCAGTTCTGCGCCGAAGCCCACGGATTCTGACAGACGAGCGTGCGCGCGGTGCAATTCCAAAGGACGAAGTTCGCCCCCGCCCAGCCGTGTCCGGACCCCGCGCTGCCGCGGTCCTGGACATTGAGCGCGCCATCCGTCTTGACATTGTCGTAGAGGCAGCCCGTCGCCCAGCGATGGTGTGGACCGAAATCGCTCCAGGCATGCGTACCCGAGCACCGCAGGAACACATTCGGACCGCACACGCAGGCCCCTGTCACACATCCGTGACGATCATGCTCCATTGTACAATCCTTGATCAGGCACATCTCGCATCCCCCCATATAGAACGCATAGCGCCGACCACCCTTCACGAGCGAAACCGGCATCTCGCTTCGGCAGTCCGTCACGGTACAGAGACGCGCACCATCCACAAGCGCGACGAGATTGTTGCCGAAATAACGGCTTTTCACACCGCGTACCCAGCCGTTCTCAACCCCGTACATGGAAATCGCCGTCCAGGCATGCTTCTCGTCGACCCAGCGTCCCTGCTTGTCCTTGACGGACGGATCATACACGCTTTCCATCAGCAGATTTTCCACGCCGCATTCCTGAAGGCGCGCGCGCGAACAGGCAATCAGCTCGCCGCCGCCGTACTTCGCATCCAACGCCATCACGAGCGGCGCGTCGAAATAGACCTTGCCCGCGTCCGCATCGACTCGACGCACCTCGCGCTCCCAGAGGAGATTGTAGCGGCGCGGCATCCACTGCGAAACCTTGCCTCCATCCTGTCGCGGCGGGATCTGGTCCATCTTCAAATCGTGAATCCACGTCGCCGTCCCGGGACGGGAAACCGCCACACGATCGCCCTTTTTGAAAAGCGACGCCTTCTCGACCTTCACCCAGGCCTGGCCGACCGGCACATGCTCGCCTTCGATTTTGCAGCGCGTGCGTCCCAGCTGGCGCGGCACGCGGGAACCGACTTCAACCAACGCGTATTGGCGACGCGCCGTCGCAACGAGTTTCGTCTTCTCGCCTTCGCCCCGCAGGACAAGTCCCGAGCGCTTCAACCGAAGGGTCCCTGCAACATTGTAAGTTCCCGCCTTCAGCAGCACGGCACCCGGTACGCGCGCCGTCTCAAGCGCCTGCTGAATGCGCGCGGTGGCATCAGACCCATCCGCCGGCGGCGTGACGGTCGCCGTCACGGGAACATTCGGCAGCGCCACATCGCCGTGATGATAGCCCACCGTACTGAAATTCGGAATTCGATCCCCGCTCGGCAACGGATCCAACGGGGACAGTCCCCACGCGCACACCGTCAGAAAGCCAACCAGTCCAAAAACGAGAGACGCTTTCATTTCAACCGACCTTCCTTAATCTGACAGAGACGACCGCGAAAGACGAAGGAATCAGAGTGTGGCACAAAGCGCCGCACTGCAGGCAAGACCACGATCGGCGGCATCGACACGCGCAAGCGCCGACTTCGCCGCACGCGCGAAGTCCGCCGCGGAAAGTTCGCCGATGCCATGCGTACGCAGATAGCGCAACCCGCGCTTGTACGCCGGCGCAGCTGCGGCGACACCCGCCTGCGAGGCGACTTTGAGCGCCACCACGTTCTGGGCGCTCAGTTCGGCATTGGCCCAGCCGCCTTCGGCGTTCTGTTCGCGCACAAGCGCCCCCACGGCAGAACCCAGCGCCGCCGCATGGTCTTTCGCATCCTTCGCAAGCGCCGTCACGGCGAACGCCTGCAGATAGGGTGCGGCGGACGATTCGGAGAAAAGTCCGTCCGCCCGCTGGCAGGCCACGAGACACGCCGTCGAATAGACCGGCGACGCAGTCCGGAGGACGCTCGTCAACGCCAGGCAAACGGCGACACACGCCGCCAGCGGAATGAACGCCCGCGGATTCAGCAGCGCTTTCCAGCGTGCCCCAACCGACTCGGCCCGTACACGCGCCATCACGCGCGCGGTGAAATCAGGCGCCACTTCGCACATCGGCGCCTGCCGCAACGACGCCACGAAAGACCCGAGATCGCCCGCCGCCAAGTCTCGTTCCAGATCGACGTTCATGTCAAAAGCTCCTTCAGTTTTCTCAACGCATTGAACATCCGCGACTTCACCGTGCCCACGGGGATCTTCAGGATCTGCCCGATTTCGGCATAGGGAAGATCCTGGAAGACGCCCAGTTCCACGACATCGCGCAGCCCCTGCGGAAGTTGAGAGACCGCACGACGAACGTCCTCGCCTTCGGCCGGAGCTTCCGTCGAACGTTCGTCCGCCGCCACTTCCGCCTCGCGTACAAGACCCTCCTCAAGCCCGGCCTTACGGCCTTCGGCGCGGAAGAAGTCGACCGACTCCTGCCCCGCGAGGAGGAACAGGAACGTCGTGAACTTCGCCTCTGCCCTGTATTTTTTCCGATACCGCCAAAGCCGCAGAAACGTCCGTTGCGCGAGATCCTGTCCGTCACTGTATGAAACGCACTTGCGCAGGAAAAAGTTCAGAAGAATATTCTGATACCGTCGGACAATCTCCTCGAAGGCATCCGCACGGCCTTTGGCCGCAAGCGCCATGAGTTCGATGTCCGTCAAATCGGTCACTTCGCCGTCCCTTGGGAATAGGCCTCCGCCCACGAGGCGATTTCTGCGACGATCGGCGAATGCGCGACGAGCGGACCTTCCAATTCAGGTCCCGCCTTGACGAGACCGAACCCCGTCAGCGTACCGATGATCAACACGCCTTTGATAAGACCCGAGAGGATGCCAAGGAGCGAATCAACGACTCGCCCCATCAGGAAGGAAACGAACTTGCGCACCAGCAAACGCACGAGACCGCCGACGACGAGCGCCATCACGACGTCGATGCCAATGGCCGCGCCCTTGGCGACCCCCGATCCGGGCGAACCGAATCCGAACGATTCAGCCGCGCCCTGCGCCACGCCATACAACAGGAAGCCCGCCAGCACGCCCGCCGCCAACCCGAGCAGCGAACCGAGTTCGCCCGAGATGCCGCGAAACAGGCCGATGACCATCAACACGCCCGTACCGCCCAGCAGGATCCAATCAATCGTCGTCATTTCGAACATGGCCGTTCCCCCTTTCCGTTGCCTTCCACTCCGTCAACCGTCCTAGCGGAGTTCACCGCGATAGGCCTGCCACGCTTCCGCGAGCTTGGCCTTGCCCGACTTCCGCAACGCCGCAATGAGCAGATCCAGCGTACGATGGTTCTCGGGGTCATGCGCCGCCGCGCGATTCATGATCGCCGCCGTCGTGGACCAGCGCTCGTTCTTGTAGGCCAGCTGGGCCGCTTCCAGATAGACCGCCTGAGCCGTCGGATTCTGGTCGATCGCTGCACGATAGGCCTTCAGCACCTTGTCCACATCGCCCGCATTCTTGATGTTCCGCACCTTCAGCTGGGCGAAAGCCAACGCCGCCGGACCCGAAAGCGGATCCGCCGCCCATGCCGCTTCGAACTTCCCCAACGCCTTCGTGATCATCTTACGGCTCTGCATCGACTGGCCTTCCTTCAGCAACTTCGCCGCCGCCGCCGGGTCGCGCTTCGCCACCCCGGGCTTCGCCGCGGCGGAAGCCGCCAGCGACTTGCGCAAGGCCGGCAGCACATCGCGGCTGATCTTCTTCGCGCGTTCGTCCTTGGGGTTCAAAAGGCGTCCCGCCATCTCGAACTGCTCGTGGGCGGCCGCATCGAACTTGTAGGTGTCGCGATACAGCACGCCGAGATGATACCAGGCCGCCGCATTGCGACGGTTGAGACGCATCGCCCGCAGGAAGGAAAGGCGCGCGGCATCCGGCTGCGTCTGCGCCAATTCAACGACACCGCGGCCCGCCCAGGCCTCGCTACGCAACGCGGACGGCAAGGACTTCTCCTTCGCGATCTTGTCGAAGTCCGCCAGCGCACGCTTGTAGTCCCGCTGCAGATAGGCGGCCTGACCATCCGCGAGGTTCGCCTCGGCGGATTCCGGGCACAACGCCAGCGCTTCGGCCGAAGCCGCATTCGCGCCCGCCACATCGCCCAGGCGCATCTTCACGATCGCCAGCTGCAGACGCGCCTCGAAGTTCGTTTCGCACTTGGCCGCCGCCGTGGCAAAGGCGGCCAGCGCGGCCGTCGGATCATCCTGCGCCAGAGCCTCGAAGCCCTTCGCCACCTCGGACGAACCATCCTCGACACGCGTGGCGGCCGGCGAAGACGGCTTCTGCGTCGGCGTCTTGTCGCCGCAACCGGCCAAGAGCATCAACACGAGAACGGAAGAAACACAAAGAAGAAGTCTTTTCATGGGAACCTTTCTACTCATCGGGGAAATGTATTGGGTCATCTATTATAGCATAAGAATCGAACACGTGCGGGCCCTTAATGGAGAAAGACGAAAACTTGTGCTTTTTCATCAACCGCGCTCACGCGAAACGCGTCGCGGCTTCGTCCAGAATGGCACGCGCCGTCTTCACGCCGATGCCGAAGCGGCGCGTACCGGCGTTGTACATCTCCAGCAGCGTATCGAGCGTACGCACGCCACCGGCCGCCTTCACGCCGCAACGCGTGCCGACCGTCTGCTTCATCAGCGTGACACGCGCGAGCGTCGCACCCGTCGGCGCCCAGCCCGTACCGGTCTTCACCCAGCTGGCCCCCGCATCGACGCACCAGTTGCAGGCACGCACGATTTCCTCGTCCGTCAGCCAGTGGCATTCAAGGATCACCTTCACGGGCCGCCCCGCCGCCGCTTCCACCACACCGCGCACGTCGTTCACATAGGCCGCACGGTCGTTGGCCTTGAGCCAGGCGATGTTGTTGACCATATCCACTTCGTCGCAGCCGAGACGCACAAGTTCCTTCGCCGTCTCTTCCTTGATGTGCGACGTTTCAGCGCCGCCCGGGAAGCCGCTCACGCTCGCGAGCTTCACACCCGTGTCACGTCCCAGCGCCTGGCGCATGTAGGGCACATGCGCCGGCAGACAGAACACCGCCGCCACACCGAACTCCTTCGCCATCGCGCAGCAGGCCTCGATGTCCTCGCGCGTGCTCTGCGCCTGCACGGCGCTGATGTCCATCATCTGTGCAATTTCCTGAACCGTCATTTTGCACTTCCTCGATTACAGGGCCGCGGTGAGAATGGTCGCGAGGGTCTCGGCGGAGACGGGCGGATTGGACGAAAGGACGCCGTCCGCATTGAACGAAACCGTCTTCACGCCTTCGACGATGCCCGGAATATCCGCCGCCGTCACACCCTTTTCACCGAGCGTTGTCGGCACGCCGCAGCGCTTGATGAACGCCTTGAAGTCGGCGATGGACATGATCTCCTTCTCGAAACGCGCGTAGGGCGCGGGCTTGACCGTCTTATGGTACTCCATCCACGCCGGCATGACAATCGCGAGCGACGAACCGTGGTTGATGCCGTGACGCGATGTCAGCACGTGTCCGACCTGGTGCATCGGCGTCCACGCATCGCCCGGCGACGCCCACCCGTTGAGGCCGCATGTGGCAGCCCACATCAGTTCCGTGCGCGCATCGGCGTCCGTCGGGTTCGCCAGCACGATCGGCAGGTTCTTGATGATCGTCTTGATCACGCCCAACTGGAATTCGTGCAAGAGGTCGCTCTTGTCCTGTCCGTTGATGAAGATCTCAAGCACATGGCTGATCGCGTCGATCGCGCCGCAGGCCGTCTGGAACGGCGGCAGCGTGTAGGTGAGCTCAGGATCGAGAATCGCCGTCTTGGCGAAAAGGCAGTCCGCCCAGATGTAGCTCTTCTGCTTGCGCGTCGTGGAACTCACGACCGAGCACATGTTCATCTCGCTGCCTGTCGCCGGCAAGGTGGGGATGAGCAGCAGCGGCAGAGCCTTCTCCGGAGGCTGCGCCGTCACGTTCGAGTGGCTCGCATAGACCATGTTCCACAAGTCGCCATGCGTGTAGAGGACGCCGGCGGCAATCGCCTTCGCCGCGTCCATCGCACTGCCGCCGCCCACGCCGATCACGAGGTCCGCGCCGAACGCCTTAGCCACTTCGACACCACGCGCAACCATTTCGATCGGCGGATTCGGCACCACCTCGAGAAATTCCTGCGAGGCGACACCGGCCGTCGCAAGCAGCGCCTGCAACTTCGCCAGCGTCCCCGTGACACTTCCGTCATTGTAACTCACCACGAGGGCCTTCGTGCCGAGCTTCGCGGCCTCCGTGCCCGCCTGGTTCAACGTGCCCGCACCGAAAATCACTTTCACCGGGTTCTGATAGGTAAATCCGTTCATTTCAAATTCCTTTCTTTTCTCTGGCAAAGTATTATAGCATAATTTCATTCATCCTGTCGAAAATGTCTGCGGCGCGTTCGGAGAACGCGCCCTTTTGGAACAGGGGATGGGAGAACTGCGCATTTTGAAAAAATAAAAACGAATGGTTGACAAAGAATTGACAAAACAGTAAAATATGCGCTCGTTTTTCAGAGGATTCTAAAAGGGGAACGTCTGAAAGCGTTAAGGAGTCAGGAGAGATGAGGAAAATCACGAGTAAACCTGCCACGAAAACCGTGGTCGCGAAGAAGACGCGCTGCACGCGTACCAGCACGAAGAAGGCCCCCGCTGCGGTGGAGCCGAAGAAGGTCGAAGAAAAGAAGGACACCGAGAAGAGCGTGACGTTGACCTGCCGTTTTGAAGCGGGACGCGAGGTCTATGTCGTCGGTTCGTTCAACAACTGGCAGCTCTGGGACAAGAGCAAGAAGATGACGGACAAGAAGAAAGACGGCGTCTATTCGATCACGCTCCGTCTCAAGCCGGGCCGCTACGAGTACAAGTTCTTCCTTGTCACCAACGGCAAGGGCGACTGGACCGAAGACGTGCAGAACTTCGACAAGGTGCCGAATGCCATGGGCACGTTCAACAGCGTGCTGAACGTTCAGTAACGAGCGCCTTAATTCTCGCGCCAAAACGCGAGCCAGGCCGCGACGAATGCGTCGCGGCTTTTTTCGTCCCCAAGCACCTTGAGCGTCGCTTCACGCATCGAGTGCGTGTCGACGAGCGCCTTCAGGTAGTCGGCGCGGAAATTCTCGTAGGGACGGAAACGCAGTTTCGGCGCACCCACTTCGAGGAAGTAGGCGATCGACCACGCGAGCCGATACCGAACAAGAACCTCCTCGCCTTCGCCCGCATAGAAGTCCGCATAGTCCATCAGGAACAACGACGGCAGCACCGTCGCCAGATCTGCGGCGTATTCATGGACAAAAGCCGCGGCGGCCGCGTCACGCTCGAATACGATTTCGCCCTTCCAGTCGAAATGCGAATTCTCGAAGAGCTTGGCGTGCCCTTCATTGAACCACGGCGAACTTTCGAACATCGACCCTGCATAGGCGAGGTATTGGTGGAACGCCTCGTGCCAGACGGTGCGCAGCAAGGTCTCGTCCCCCGACTCGGGATGGTACAGCACCAGCTCGCGCTGCTGCGGACTCCACAATGCCGCCGTCCATTTCTGTTCGACGCCGACATACGCCAAATACTCCTCGCGACTGCGAAAGACGCGTACAGTCGCCACGGCGTTCGTCCCGGAAAGCGGAGACGGCACCGCCTTCGCGTACGCACGTCTGAGACGCGGCAGGTTGTTCGTAATGGCAGTCACGACCGTGGCGCGCACACCGGTGTCAAGATTGTCGAGGACGAGTACGTCGTCCGCCTCCGAACAGCACCACTCGTCATAGTTTGCGACACTCGTCGCCAGATCGTAACGCAGCAGATCCGACTCGGTTGCCTTCTTGCCGGGCGTGGGACGAACCTTCACAGGAGAACGACGCGCCCGCGTCGGCGGGATGGAAATCGCATCGAGGAATTCATCGTCGACATGCGCCCGAACGCTCGCCAGATCTTCACCCTCGGCCACGGCGAGAACCGCCAGATACCAATCGGGCTTCTCCTGGCGTTCAGGGCTTCGCGGGCGAAACGCATAGACGAGTACATTGTCTTTTTCGACGGACGGATAGCAGAGCAGTTCCGTGAGGTTCTTCCGCTGCGCGCGACGCGGCGGCACCGGCTTTTCAACCTCCACCGGCGAGACGGACTCGACCGCCTCGTCCCGCTGGGCGCGATTCTTCGGATCGAGCCCCCTCAGCTGCTGCATCTCGCGAAAGGCCAAACGCGTCCGCACAGAACCCGGTGGATCATCCGGCGGTTGCGTTGCGAGACGCGCCAACAAAAGCGTATTGCCACGATCATCGCGCCACCGTCCCCGCACCGTCGCAGCGGTCCAGAGTCCGAACGTGTCAAAGCGATCTTCAAGACGACGCCCCTTCGTGGACGATGTCACGAGATAGGACTCGGCCCGCGGCAGATCGATCGGCGCCGCCGAGGCGCCAACAAGATTCGGCACGGAAATTCCGAGGTCCGGACGCCAGACCGGCGCCGTGAAGCGCACCGCGGCTTCACTCGTCCACGTCAGGCAGATCGCGCACGCGATGATGAAGGCATTGAAACGCATAAGTCACATTACTTCCCAGTAGGATGAACAACCAGTTGAATCGTACCCACACAATGAGAATCGGCACAAGGGCGAAAGACCCGTAAGCCGCACTCGAACCGAAAATCAAAGACTGCGCCAACGCGCACAAACGCATCCAGAGCACGAGGATCAGGGCCGTGATGAATCCACCCTCCAGAGCCGCGCGGAACTGAACCTTTCGATTCGGCATCACCCAAAAGACGAACCCGACGGCAAGCGTGGCAAAGACCATCATCACACTCCACGAAAAGGCCGTCGAATCCAGCAAGTTGATGATGGCATCCCCGACCCACTTCGTGTACGAAGTTGCACCCAAAGTCGCATCCAACGCACTCTTCACACCTCGGAGAATCGGCAGGGACATCGCCAACGCCACAAGGAACGGGGCGACCATCAAGGTTCCCGCATAGAGCAAAATCCTTTTATAGACAGGACGAGCTTTCTTCACGTGCCAGATCTCATTCATCGACGATTCGGCTTGCCCAAAAGTCGATGTCACGGTCCAGGCAAGGATCAGGAAACCGACAATGGCCATCAAGCCAAAATTGAAATTCTCGATCTTCTTGTCGATCTCGCCGAGAACCTGGTCGCGCAGGTCGCGGGCCTGCTTGCCGAACTCCTTCGCCGACTGTTCCTGGTTGGCCGGCTTCTTCGCCATCGAAAGCGCCAACTCTTCGAGCTTGTTCTTCTCAATGCCCTTCTGCTCGAAGAACGTTTCGATCATATTGTCCGTCTGCACGCGCAACTTCTCGCGCGCCCAGGCGTACATGCCGCATGGTTTCGTCAAGAGCAGCATCAACATCAAGATCGGCACGATCGACAAAAGCGAAGCAAGCGTGAGTCCGCCCGCATGCAGCCCGAGACGGTGTTCGGAAAAGCCGCGGAGCACCACCTGCAGGAAGCGCAGGAACTTGACGCCGAAGCGTTTGGCCCACCCTCCATCGAGCGCCTCCTCTGTCCACATCCCGTCCTTCAGATAACCTGACACCTTCTGCACACGTTTCTTGACGCCTGCAAACCGTCCCGTCTCGGTCGACTCGGATATCGACTCGGCCACTCTCTGTTCTATCTTATTTTCATCCATTTTCAACAATCCTTTTCAAAGGATGCCAACAGTATAGCAAAAAACGCCGCAAGATGTGCAGCGTTTCGTAAAAAAAGGTGCTCTTGGGCCTAGAGTAAAAAGTGAATTGAATTTGCCCTAATCTTTCAGAACAGGCACCATACACCTGACCAACCTATTACTTCTGTGACCTCCTCGTGAATTGGACGGACGGTGCGACGAACACTTCCCGTCCTGATGAGCGGTGATTGACGAAGGTACAGTCCGCCAGCAGCAACGAACTCGCCTGGCAGGCGCCTTCTTCGCCGATCGAGACCATCGTCCCGTTCGACGCCGTCGGCGCCTGGACGAAACGGCAACGCACAAGCGAGACTCTACCGCCGTTCGGACAATCCACGAGATAACTGGATGTACCATCCCGGCCATCGTCGAAGGTACAGTCGCGCACCACCGTGGTCATCGCCCGGCTTTTGAGATTGTGTCCGACTCGCGCGTGATGCGACGAACAGCGTTCGAGCTCCAAGCGTGCGATCTTGCCAATGTAGAGGTTGTGCGAATACCCGTCCCCGGCTCCATTCCGGTCGAAAATGCAGCCGGTGATCTTGACGGTCGCCTTCGGAAGTACACCACAAAGGATGCCGTTCTCGTTTTCGGTGAAGCGGCAATCCACAAGCGATAGCGCGCCGTCGGCCTCGTATCGAATGGCGGCGCCATTGCGGTCCTTGCAGGACGCGCCACGGAAGGACATCCCCGAAATCGTGCAGTCCTGACCGCGGACAATCCAGGCCCCCTTCCCTTGGCAACAGCGCCCGTCGGCATCCAGGATCGTCCGTGCCGCACCCGCGCCACGGATCGTCAGCCGGTTCGCCCGCCACACGCACACATCACCTTTATATGTGCCAGGGGCAATTTCCACGGTGTCGCCGTCTTTTGCCGCGGCCGCAGCCAACGAGGGCATACGATACGGACACCCTTCCCCCACCCAAAGGACCCTTGCCGCCACCGACAATCCAATCCCCCCAGCCAGGGCCAGGCAGACAATTCTTCTTCGCATCACGGATTCCGCCATTCTCGCCCGACCTCAGGTGCTCCCTTTGGTCCTCTCATTCGAACTGCCAGTCCCGCGAAAGAGCGCGAAACAGACGCCGAGAAGAATTACGAACGCCGCGACGGTCGCGATTTTGACGCCGTGTTCCATCAACCACGACGGCAGAGCATTCGCGATCGGCAAGTCAAGCTGCTTCTCGGACAGTTCCTTTCCAAAGGCATAGGTGCAGGGAACCCGTCGATCCGCGATGTAATGACTCACCGCCTGGTCGTAGACAGGACACTTTCCGTCCTTCACGAATGTGGCGACATACGATTCGCCGGGTTCCGCCAGGAAGACAATCTCTTCGGACGGGCAGGCAAGATGCAACAACTTCGCGAGATCGCCCGTCAATGGGGGACTGTCCCCATTTTCAACGACAAGCCGGCAGAGGCCTAGACGTTGTACACTCCCCCACCCGATTGACGCCTGCCGCGTTTGCGCCTCGGGCAGATCGAGCGCACGAATGAGACAATGGGAACTGTGGAGAATCTGCCAACGTTCACCTGTCCATTTTTCAAGATGGGCTTTCCGTTCGTAAGTTCCCCGATCGAACGCGATATCGATCCGCTCAATCGGCAAATAACCGGCGTTGAATGTAAAATACGAGCACTTGGTCTTGGCGTCTTCCGATCGACTGCAACGGACAGAGACCGCGCGCGAAAGTGCATTTTCCCAATGGGTGACGCTCGTCTCGTAGGCGACGGCGATTTCGGTCACCTTGAACGGACGTTCCGTCACCTGACGTCGGATGGACTGTGCATCCACCTTGCCATCCCCACGCATCTGAATCATCTTCTCGAATGTGGCCGCCTCTTTTTCCGAAGTCGGCTTTGAAAAGACAAACGTCATATTTTTCGAATATGGATTCGAAAATGTGAATTGCGTCTGGCGGAATTGTGCAAAACGGCTATAGTCGCAGAGGCGCGCCTGGGCGACTTCACGCCCGTCGGCCCATACGGTCACATTTTGTTCGAAATCCGTCAGAGGTGTCGAAATTCGCACCTGCTGGAACGCATTCACGGACGGGACACCGGCCGGCCAAACCGTCTCGACCGTCAGGAGTCCGTTCGTTTCGGAAACGGACGTCACCTGCAAGGTCTGCCATCGGCTTTGATGCGTCACACGCATGATCTTTCGATTACGGAGGACATATGGCACCACCTCGCCCCGGCTGTTGCGCATGCGAAACTCGTTCTCAAAGGCCGTCGGCGTCTGTGCGTATGTCTGAGCCCGCAAGGTCGGCGGAAATTCAGCCGCGACCACGCACCGTTCCGCGACCTGGCCGGTCAGCGGCCAATCGGCGGCTCCTACCTGAAGCGCGCACACGGCGCACAACAACCCGATCATCGCATATTTCTTATTCATGGCCTTCAAACCCCGCTTTAAATTTGAGATAAAGGAACGCACCCGCCATCAGCAGCACACCCGTGACGGCAAAGACCGCCACACGGGACGGCATCTGCAACGACGCCGTGTCCAGGAGCAGCAGCTTGACCACCGAGATGCCCATCAGGAACAGTCCCACAAAGCGGACCGGAGCGAAACGCTTGACAATCCCGTTCCAGAGGCAGAGTGCCGCCGCAATTCCCCAGGTCAGCGTCACCGTACCGCCGCCAAGGATCGGGAAACAATCCGCGCCAAGCCGATGCGCCTCGCCCGTGAGATAGAAAAAGGCCATCACACCCGCCGTCCAAATGAGGGGCACCTTCTTCGTCCGATAACCCAGGAAGCCCACCGCCAGCGGAATCGCCCCGATACGAACCAGACGCAACACAAAAGGACCGCCCGTGTGCCACGCCGAATCAACTAAGGAGCAATAGGCGTCAATGCCGAAAAGGACGGTCGCACACGAAGCCACGCAGATGAGAATCGCGGACAACACGTTCAATACCTCCAACTTCTGGCGACAGGCGACCTCCGAGCAGGCGATGGCGATCAGCGCCCACGACACGGCACACCAAGGCGCGGCGAAAAGCAGCAGCGGCGTGAGCGAAAGGAAAACGAGTGCAAAGACAAGAAGCAGATTCACTGAATTCTTATCCAACCACCCCATCCGCATCGACTGGCGCGCAAGTGCCAGATAGCCCGCGACCACGGCCAGAAAGACGAGTCCCGTCACATCATTCGACACCGCCGGACGAAATACCCCGCCCAGCCAGGTGAGATAGGCCAGTGCATTGATCGCCACCCCCAACCAACTGAAAGACCGCTCCCAGTCTCCGACACGCTTGGACATCCACACGGCCGTCACGAGGTAAATCGTATGAATCAGCGAAAGGAACACAAACATCGGTACCATTTCACGTTGGGCACACGCCTCGTGACGCGCCCCCCAGGCAAACATCATCACATAGGCGAGAATCACCGCGATCAGATTGAGTCCCTGCCATTTACGGAACGACGCCACCACGGTCGCGCCGAGATTGAGGACCAGCAAATAGGCGCAAAGCCCCAGGACGTGTCCCGAATCGTGTCCTGCAATGACCGGCACAAGGTACCCACCGACAAGCCCCATCACGGCCAGCGTCGAAGACGGCAGCAGAATGGAAACAATACCCGCAACCACCGTCACGCCGACAAGAGCCGAAAACGCAAGTTGCCAGCTTGGAATCACCGGCGGATCAAAGAACCGATGGCCGAGACCAAAACCCAAGTAGAGCGCAACCACCCCCAGGGCCGCCAGCGCATGGCCAATCATCCCGTACCGCGTCCGCTTGACAAGCGCCACGCCACCGGCCACACCAACCGCACCCCAGAAGAGCGTTCCCATCACACGGGCCGTCGGACCCATCCAGCCGCTGTCGATCGACAGTTTGACGAAATAGATCACACTCCCAACCAGCAGCATCAGGCCCACACGGACCAGCCAGCGCGTTGCCACCGCAAACTCGCGTGTCACGCCTTTGGGCGCATAATCGCCCCTTACAGCCAGCCAATCGCCAAATTTTGACAATAACGCCTCACCCCACATCATCTTTCCCGCATCCTCCTGCAAGGGTCTGTCCCCATTCTCGAGGGGTCTGTCCCCTTCAGCCACCACTTCCGGCGCCTCCTGCTGGGGCCTGTCCCCATTCGCCAGGGGTCTGTTCCCTTCGGCCACCACCTCCGGCGCCTCCTCCAGGGGCCTGTCCCCATTCGCCAGGGGTCTGTTCCCTTCGGCCACCACCTCCGGCGCCTCCTCCAGGGGTCTGTCCCCATTCCTACGGGGTCTGTCCCCTACGTTCACCGCCTTGCCGTTTGCGGCGATTTCACATTCACATCTATTGCGCAACGCGAATATCATCATACGCAATTCATTGACGGATTGACGTACATCATTCAACCGCGAAAGCGCCACCATCAGCATAATCGGCGTAGCGATCAAACCGACCACAATGCCGATTCCTAAGAGTATTGCCAATGCTTCCATAAAACCTCCTTTTCATTTTGAAATCGGGCCTCACCCAAGGTCCTTTTTTTGTAAGCACGCGATTATTATAGCACAACAGAAATCAGTCTGTCAATCCCTCTTAAAAATTTTTTGCTCCTCGGGTATAAGCGTGGGGAACCTGTCGCGTGACTCTTAAGGGATACGACACG
>JAZUGW010000006.1:0-32406 GCA_045641465.1 Kiritimatiellia bacterium
ACCACAGCCGGTAGTCCATCGGCACGCGCGCAAAATTGAAACCGAAGTCGTGCATGAACTCGAAATCAAATTCGTCGGGATCCTGGGCAAAACAGGTCCAGGGTTTCCAGTTGCCGGAATTTTCGGTCCAGAAACGCGCCACCAGATTGAAACCGCGCCACCGCACGTTCGGCTTCCACAACGTGGTTCTGGCGTCCGCCAGACCACTCATTCCCAAGGTGACCGCGCAAACGACGGCCAGCATTGCCTTCTTTTCCATTTTGACTCCTGCTTCTTTGACGTTTGAAATCGACCAACCACTTCCAGTTGATTTATACTATAGCATATCTCGTGGATGTATGCTATAATAAACGGCATGAAAAAGCATTTCAAATTGGGATTTTTCGGGGCGGGCAAGATGGCCGAGGGCATTCTCGCGGCCGCCGCCCAGACCAAGGACTTCGACCCGGCCACCGTGTTGATGGCGGAGAAATTGCCGCCCCGCGCGGCCGAACTCGCAAAGAAGTACGGCGTGAACACCACACCGGACGCGCGCGAAGTCGCCCGCACGGCGTCGATCATCTTCCTCGCGGTGCGCCCGCAGGACCTCGCCGCGCTCGCAGCCGACGTCAAGCCGCTCTTGACGGACAACACGCTCGTCGTCTCCATCGCCGCCGGCAAGTCGCTCGCCACATTGAAAAAGGCACTCGGGAAAGACGTCCGTCTCGTCCGTGTCATGCCGAACCTCGCCCTCCGTGCCAAGGAAGGCATGTGCGCGATCTGCCCTGCCAAGAACGCAACAGCGGCCGATGTGAAGAATGTTGCAAAGATTCTGAATGCCGCCGGCCAGACCGTCGTGCTGCCGGAGAAGAACTTCGATGCGGTCACCGCACTTTCCGGAAGCGGTCCCGCCTTCTTTGCCTACATGGAACAGGCCATGGCGGCTGGCGGCGAGGCCTTGGGACTTCCCGCGGCGGCCGCACGTCAACTCGCCGAACAGACAATGCTCGGAACAGCCGCCTATCTTCGCCAGAGCGGTGCCGATCTTGAGACGTTCATCTCCGGAGTCGCGACCCCGGGCGGAACGACTGCCGCCGGCATGGATGTCATGCGAGCATCCGATTTCCGTGCGATTGTCGCCGCCACGCTCAAAGCCGCATCCGATCGATCGGCTGAACTTGGGAAATGAGGCGAGGTTAAAGGTTATAGATTAAAGATTAAAGGTTAAAGATTAAAGGTTTTAGGGATTAGGGATTAGGTTTTAGGTTTTAGGGTAGGGGGATTGAGGCTCGGAGTATGGGGTTAGGGTTAATGAAAATCATTTCTATTGATAGAGTGAGTATGACTAAGATTGAAAAACAGATTTCGGAGTTGATTCGGGATACTTCCAGTTCGCTTCCTGAGGATGCTGAAAAGGCCTTGAAAAAGGCTTTGCGCCAGGAGGCTAAAGGGAGTAGCGCCCGCATGGTGCTGGAGACGATCCTGAAGAACGTGGCGATTGCACGTGCGGCGAGTACGCCCGTCTGCCAAGATACCGGCACGCTCACGTTCTTCGTCGACGAAGCCCTCCGTCGCAAAGTTTCCCCGAAGGCATTTAACGAAGCTGTTGCGTATGCCAGCGAACAGGGGTGGCTCCGGCGAAACACGATTGATTCGGTCAGCGGGAAATCCATCGACACGAATGTGTGCCCCGGTTCGCCTGTCATCCATTACGTGCCGACATCGACGGTTTCCGCCGGCAAGATCCGCCTCATTATGAAAGGCGGCGGCAGCGAGAACATGAGCCGCCAGTTTTCATTGCCGGATGCTTCGCTCGGTGCCGGACGCGACCTTGAAGGTGTTCGGCGCTGCATTTTGTCGGCCGTTCAGAACGCCCAGGGTTTTGGCTGTGCGCCCGGATTTCTCGGCGTCTGCATCGGCGGCGATCGCGCGAGCGGATTCGAAGAGGCCAAATGCCAGCTCTTGCGTTCAATGGACGATGTCAATCCTGACCCCGACCTTGCGAAACTCGAGAAGCGCGTTCTCAAGGAAGCGAATTCTCTCGGGATCGGTCCGATGGGACTCGGCGGAAAGACAACTCTGCTCGCCGTCAAAATCGGCGCACGTCCTCGACTCCCCGCCAGTTTCTTTGTGACGGTCGCCTATATGTGCTGGGCCGCAAGAAGACGAACGCTTTGCATTTCCTGATGGTCTTCGTTCTAATAACGAATAGGTTATAGGTTATAGTGAATAGGTTTACTTATCGAGATTCCGAGAGAAGGACTGTTAAATGGTCAAGCTAAAATATCCCTTTTGCGAAGATGAGGTGCGGGCGCTGAAGGCTGGCGATGTGGTCAGTATTTACGGCAAGATCTGGACAGGACGCGACCGCTTCCATAAACATTTTGCCGATGGCGGTCAGCTCCCCGTCGATTTTCGTGACGGTGCCCTTTTCCATTGCGGTCCGGTTGTTGTCAAAAACGCAGATGGTTCCTGGCGCGTAGTCGCGGGTGGCCCCACCACCAGCGTCCGTGAAAATCCCTACGAACCGGCCTTCATCGAGCAGACCGGCGTGCGGCTCATCATCGGAAAAGGCGGAATGAACGGCAACGTGCTCGACGCCTGCCAACGTTGTGGTGCCGTTTATCTGCAAGCCGTCGGCGGCGCCGCAGCAGTGACCGCACAGGCCATCAAACGCGTCACTAACGTCTACTTCTTGAACGAATTCGGCGCCGCCGAAGCCTGTTGGGAATTTCTCGTGGAAGACTTCCGTTGCGTCGTCGCAATGGATAGCCACGGAGTTTCGCTTTTCGATCAAGTGAAGCGTGAATCCGAAATCCGCTTCAACGAACTCGTCAAGTGATTTACGCGAGACCGCGCTGACGCAGCAGCCCGACCAGACGCTGCTGGAAAAGCTGCGCGTCGGCGGCACTCGGCTGATACCCCTGAGGGCAGTTTCCAAGGCCAAGGCGTCCCGACTGGTCCAGATACCACTTGCCCTTCGTACCATCTGAGAACGTCACATCGCCGCTCGCATAGGTTCCCGGAATGGTGATGGCATCGATTTCAACCTCAACATCCGGCTTGGGAATTCCCTGATCGGCATCCGGCGCGTCCAAATCATAGCGCGTCGGGCGATTCTTCGCCGCAGCCGCGGCCATCGTCGGTCCGACCGGCGCAGCCGTCTGTTCCGAACCGTAGTCCGGCATCCCCGCCTCCTCGGAATAGCCGGGCGGAAGCTCATCCATTCCCTGCGGATCGTATGCGGGTTCAGCCGAAGCAGGCGCCGGTGCGGCAGTCTTCTTCGGCTCCGGTTCCTTTTCCTCCGGCTGCGGCAAATCGGCCACCAGAAGGCGCAAGTCGAGGTAAGTCATGTGCACATCGAACTCGGATCTGAGGCGCTTTTGAATCTCATCCAAAGAAGCGCCTGCGGCGAACCAAGAAGCAACCGATTCCGTCTGCTCTTTCGACAACTGCGACATAACTTACCCCCGCATTTTAGTCAAACTGATGGTAGAAGAGAATGCGCGTCTGGTGCGGACGACGATCATCCACCCATCCGGTCATCTGGTCGCCCTGACGACCATCCGGACCCGTCGACGTATCGCTCGTCGCAACCGGGTTGCGCCACACGAGAGCCACAGCACGCGCGCCCTTCTGCGCCGGGGTTCCTTCACCCGGACCGCCGATCGCGCTCGATTCGGCACGCACGAAGATCAGGAACAACTGCTGCTGGTTCCCAAAGCAATCGCGCCAATACGAATTGAGGAACTTGCGGTCGATGCCATAGAGCGGCTCATCCAGCTTCGTACCCAGGAACTGATAGAAGTCAGGGTTGTTACGGTCCGGCCACCAATTGAGCTTCTGATCCCAAATGTACTTCCACGCATCGGAAGTCTGGTGCGAACCAACCTTGCCCTTACCTTCCTGGAGGAAGTTCTCGTTCCGGAAGGCACTCTGGATCACATTGGCAATATTCTCAAGTTCCTTGTAGCGGATACGCGCCTGGCCATTCTGGCTCTTGTTTTCGCAGAACGCATACTTGAGACCTTCCGTCGACGTCTTGATCTTCGGAAGCTCCTTATCGCCCAACCGGCTCTTGAG
Source organism: Kiritimatiellia bacterium (assembly GCA_045641465.1). Taxonomy (GTDB): domain Bacteria; phylum Verrucomicrobiota; class Kiritimatiellia; order RFP12; family UBA1067; genus RUG572. Next base: position 4,063 of record JAZUGW010000006.1, read on the forward strand.
TTCATTTTCCTCGTCGAGCGCAACACCCGCAGCCCAGTAGTCGCACGGCGTATTCGCCAAGGCCGCCATCAGGATATCACGTTCCGGCGTGTACGGGTTGACAAGACATTCATTCGACGTCGAACGCCCAATGCCCATCTGATTCAAGGCCTCGTACATTTCGAAATTCATATCGTAAGTGGCCCAGGCACAGGCCTTATTGGCAATCTCCTGTGCACTTGCACGCTGACGACCATCATATCCGTTGGCCGCCTGGCGGACCGCCAGAAGAGGAATACCGTTATTGTAAGGGTCTGTCACGCGCGGCAGGAACGCGAATTCACCGAGGGACTGGAGGAAGCCCTGGTTGGAAACCGCACAGAAGATATCGTAGTCGCACCCATTGTTTTCGGCCTGGGCAGAATCAAGGTAGTTGTGCGTCTTGTCAAGCCACTTCTGGTACGTTGTCATGCCCGATTCCGTCACATACCAGTCTTCCGGAGCCCAGTTATAACGCGGGTCAACGACCGAGAACGAAGCCGGCTCCCAGGTGGACTGAGCCGCTGCCGCCTGGCTATTCACCATATCCGCATACGAGAACTTCGCACTACCCGTGAAACGGAGAAGCGGACCGTCCTGTCCCTGAAGCAGATATTCGGAAAGAGCCGGCACCATCGTGTTACCGTTATTCAGCTGCTGGTCGTCTTCCACCACGGCCGGAACAAGATCAACCGTCTTGTTGTCGCCATTGATGATACGCATCCACACGGCGATGTAAGGACGCAGAATCGTATTCGCCGTGGCGTTGAACTGGGCCTGCTCGATCACCTGACCGACCTGGAACATCGGCTTACCGTCAAGTCCCAACGGCGAAACGTTGATCGTATACTTGTAGACGTCCTTCTTCGTCGTCGGATCCCTCTCCTGAACGCGCGTCACGAGCGGAACCTTCTGGACATTGCCCAATGCACCGATGTTAATCGGGAACTGGAGCACGCCACCCGCCTCTTCTTCCGTACGAATGTTGCTCGGAAGCTGCACGTTCTGTTCATTGAGAACGAGCGTCAGACAGAAGACGTTATTCTGGTTACCGACCTTGAACATATCGCCCTTCTGCTTCCACTCGCCGTCATTCTGAGGACGCAGAAGCTGTCCAAGCCCCTCCGCCGCACGCATCGAAAGACCTTCCGGCGCGAGGAAGATACGCACAAGCGCCTGCGCCTTGAAGGTATCGTTGCGATCGGCTTCATTACGCTTGAAGGGGAATGTCCAGACAGCGCTCAGCATGCCCGACCCCAACCACATATTCGGATCGAATTCCCATGTAGTCTGGTCCTTGCTGCCTGACGGCTGGATCTGAGGCACATTCACCTGGAACGCAGGCTCGATCGCCGCAAGCATCGGCACGCGTTCAACGCACGGCCAGGCGAGAGACAACGGGATGTCGTTGTGGTCAAGATAGTCGTACATCACGGCGGCGAACATGGAGAGGCCCTGGAGACCGTTCGCAAACTTGATCGTGCTCTCGGTCGTCGTAGCCGGCTTGGTCAACGGCGTGAAGAACTTCGACGACGCGGCCTTGGCGTTAACCTGCATGAACGACATCGTATCCTGAGCCACTTCCGTATCGAACGGCTGCCCCTTCTGCTTCTTTCCGTTCGGCGCCTGGTAGTAGGCAATGTCGACTTCATACGCCTCATTCGTCGCAACGGACTCCGTCACGAACGGCTGGCGACCGGCGGCCTGAAGATTCGCATCGCCCGAGGTGTAGAACACCTTGTCGACCCCCTTCTGTTCAATCCAGTTGTAGAACAGCGACGGCATCACGCCGGAAATGCCGTTCTTCAAGCTCAACTGATAGTCGAGCATCGAAACGAACGGTGCGTCCTTGCCGACCGGATTGTTGTCATTGCCGCCCTCGCGCTGGTCATGCACCAGCTGGTCGAACTGCTTGGTCGAACCTGTCTGGAAGCCATCGACACTCGTGCTTTCGCCGCCGGTGTTGTTCATCAGCGGACGGAATCCCTGGTCCAGCAGATACGCGAGCGAAATGCGGCCATCAGCATTCGATGTACGCGGCTTGTCCGCATAGAGGCGGTTGACGTCGAAGTAGTCCGACACATTCAACGCCATGAAGGCGAAGCGCCCGGCGTCGTACGGCAGATTTTCCCATGCAGCCGTCCAGGTCGAACGCCCCAAGAAGCGAGCGTCGTTCACCAACGGCGGCGGTACATAGCCGAGGCCTTCGATCGTCAGCACACTGACCGTCTGGGGCGCCGGCGCGTAATAGCGCTGGTTACCGCTGTAACCGGGATTCGGCGGCATAAACACGCGACCCAGCCAGTGGTTTTCCGTGTCACCGCGGGGTTGATACCCCTTCGATTCATTGTCGTTCAGTCCCGGGAACGGCGAACCACGCACCGCATCGTCAATGCGGGCGATGGCTTCCGCCAAGGCAGCCTTGGCAAGCTGACGCGTCGCAACCGTACGGCGCAAGGCCGAAGACGGCAGACGTTCAGCACGCATGTAGATCGAGAACGCAACGGCCGAAACGATCATGAACGAGAGAAACCCGAGCACGATCAGCAGCGCACTGCCCTCTTTTCTATTCTTAGCCATGAAATTCACCTTGTTCATTTATTAGCCGCCTCCAAATCGGTCGCCGGACGGCGGTTGTAGTTCGGAAACATCACATAGCTTCCCAGCGTGTTGTTTCCCTTTTCTCTCGGACGAATCGTGCCCTTGCGAATGGTCACATGGAGCGGACGCTGCCAAGGATCCAAGAAGTTTCCCTTGGTATCTGGATGTCCTTTGTAAAGAACCGGCACCTTCTTGCCCGTGAATCCATTCTCGCCATCACCCAGGATGAACGACAATGTGGAGACCGTCGCTACAACGTCGTTCATCTCCTTGAGTTCGCCGTCCTTTGCATAGTTCTCATATGCAAGGATGGCGTTTGTCATTTCCTGGACTTCTGCCGTGCAAGCCTGGATTTTCGCGCGCTTGTTGGCGCCAGAAATCGATGTCGTGAGCGCGGCAGCGAGGAGCATCAGCATGCCCACCACCACGAGAAGCTCAATCATCGTGAAACCGGATTTAATCTTCTGCGAAATCATGGTTATTCGACCTCCAACGGCCACGTGGTGATATCATCCTCGGTATCCCGCACGCCATCAGGTCCCCACGAATGGACGCCGACGACATAGGACTTGGAGGAACCCTGCTGAATGGAAGCCGAACAGGTGAATTCAACCCAGGACGGCACGTTCAGCGTCTGTTTGGCACTGTCGAAATCATTGAAACTCGGAGTCGTGAATCCATTGTCGCCAGGCATCTTCGAAACCGCACGCGTGCGGATGGTTCCGTCAGACTTCCAGGCACTGCCAATACAACCAACAGTCGACGCGCTTTTCGGATCAACGACCGGCAGTAGATTGTCCGCCCGATACTGGGCGAGCGAAAGCTGACGACGCATCGACGACAACTGCGAAACACCGGCCTTACCCGTACGCCAGGCAATTGAAGAAGCATTGAACACCATCGTCAGAATCGTCACGAGCATGCCCATCAGCAACGACGCGACGAGCATTTCCAACAGCGTAAAACCGCTGCGAACGGAAGGTTGTATCTGTTTCACTGGTTCGCCTCCATCTGATCGCCCTGGAAATGGATTTCCGTAAGGAAGATCGGCTGCGCAAAGAGCGAGCCCGAGTTACGCGAGACGCGCATGCTCAACGTCACACGGGAATGATCTTCCTGATAGTTTCCGCCCCCCAAACGGGCAATTCCCCACTGCGCGACAAGCGCTGTGGTCAAATCACTGTCAACCGGCCATTTTGCACTGCCGCCCGCCTTTCCGGCCTTACTTGTCAACGCCTGGAAAACCTGACGGGAAATACCGTTGATTTCACCCTTTTTCCTTGGCGCATAACCCTGCGCCGTATTGCAGAACTTGGCCCAACCGCCACCACGGCTGCCCACGTTTGCACCTGTCGCATTTACGGCCGTGCGCACGCTGCTCTCCCAATCCTGCCACGTCAGATTACGAGCCGAAAGCGCACCGGCGATCTGATTGAAAACAGCATCGGCATACGCAGCCGCCTTCACATCGTCTACGCTCTGTTGATTCTCACGATAGCCAAGCGGGTAAAGCGAGATCATCGCCAAAACACCTGCTGCCATGATGAACACGGCCAGGTTCACCTCCATCAAGGTGAAGCCGAGTTTCTTTCTAAGATTCAGTTTCATGTCTCGAATCCTCAAATCTAAATTCACGTCCTTCGACAGCCCTTAGTCCTGATCGCGCAACACACTGCGATCGACCTTACCGACCTCCACGATGTCCTTGCCTTCAACGTCGTTCAACATCGAGATCAGCACATCCTGGGTCGAGAACTCATAGGCCTGGGAACTCGTCACCTTCTCCGGCCAAAAGACCAGAGCCTTGACATCCGAGGGCGGTTCCAATTTCGTATCTTGAGGGGCCTTCTTGCCAAAGATGTAGTTCTTCGGCAACGTGAACTCGGCAATCTGCGTTCCGTAGGCATCACCGATCTGCCAGCCCGACGGCCCAAGGCCATCATTTTTCTGGTGGAAAGGAAGGCCCCAACGATAGGCATTGCCATTCGGATAAGCCGAAATACCCGTATTGTCAGCCAATCCATAGGTCGAGCAGAAGTCCTCAACCTTCTGCCGCGCACCCACCATGTACTCGGAGTTGAAACGGTCCAGAGACGCGTAACCGACCCAATTGTACATCAGCGAACTGCACTTGTTCAGACCGTTCTTGAGTTCGTTCTCGCTCTGCATGCGGAAGATACGCGTCGAAAGCGCCTTCGCTCCCGTCGTGGCTTCGTGCGTGTAGGACTGATTCCAGTCCGCGAACTCGTCCACCAGCATACCACCCGTAACCGTTGCCCCTTGCACGGACGATCCGCCGTTGGCAATATACGAGATGCGTCCCGTCATGCGAATGGCCATCGCTCGTCCGTAGGCGTCGCCGCCATTATTGGCGCGGTCCGTCCGGTAGTTGTAGAACAGAACAGCCGTCGGCACCTGGTCGATCAGACAGGTCTGCATGGCGAAACGAATGATCGACGCCGTATCCTGAATGCAGCCACGCGCCGCCATACCACGCTGAACGGCGAAGTATCCGCTTGTCGAGATGGTCGCCAGGAGCGCCATCAAACCGATCACGACAATCAGTTCGACGAGCGTAAAGCCAGCGCGTACACGCCGCCCGAAATTTGAGTTGCTTTGTGCTCTCATGAGTTGATTCCCGAAACTACTTCGTCACCGTGACATGGTCCGAATCACCATTATAAATGATTTTGAACCGGCTGAAACGTCCACTCGAATTCTGATACCCGAAGGCCATTTCCGAAACTTTGATCTTCGCGCCGTGACGCTTCTGTTTCTTGATGGCTTCGCGGAATTCAACACCCCAGGAACCATTGCTGCTCTTCGGCGCCACGATCAAGCCCGTCACGTCGAGCATCGGCGTTCCGCCGGAAGGATTTATCGATTCCTTGACGACTTCCGTCAGCACCTGGTCGTATTCGGCTGTCGTCAACGTGTAGGTATGCTGGTTGTTCGGCAAACCGTTTTCGGAGTAACCTTTGATCGCGCCCGGCCATTCACCCTTCTGCGAACGGAACGTTGCAATACCGCTCTGGATGACCTGCAGACAGGCCGAGGCCTTGTGGTCGCGCGCATGGCGGATCGCCGTCATGGCTGCCGACGTGACGAGTCCCAGAAGAACGGCGATAATGCCCAACACCATCAGCATTTCGACGATGGTGAAACCTTTACGAAAAACACGGTTCATTTGTTGAAGACCTCCTGATTACGACGCCAGCTGTAGACATTATCCTGATTTTCCTTCGTGCGCTTGTGGTAGGACGAACCGAGCTTACCGTCCGCACCTGCGCACCAGACGATCGCGTTATCGCGCACTTTCACATTTTCGCCGCACACCTTCGCCTCGACGATACCGTCCATATCCGTGTCGATCGCATAGTAGATGATGTGGTCGCGAATCGTCCCGCCCGTCGGAACCGGCGTCGCCGTGCTGGCCGACTGGCTGCGCTTCAACACGTTCTGCGCCCACGGACTCACGATACCGAAGCGGTCAACGCCCTTGAGCACGCCACCCGAGACGTTGATGCCGAGCAACCCCTTGTCGGCAAAGACGCGCGCGACGTTTTCAATGCAGCCCTTGCCGTTTCCGTCGGAACCGCCGTAGAGCTTCAATGCATTGTTATAGTTCGACGGCCACACGCCGTTCGTCTGCAACATGATGCAAAGCGCCGTGTGGACATTGGAGACAAGTTCCTGCGCGCGCGCCTTCTGCGCAGCACGCGTGACGTGGCTGAAGCCCGCCAACAACGCACCCATCAGGATGCCGATGATGCAGAGCACCACCAGCATTTCAATCAGCGTAAAACCTTTATTCGACTTTTTCATAAGGCTATCCAAAAGTTACTCTTGAGTGAAGATTAGAGAAATCAAAATCAGCATCAGTTGCTCATGTGCACGATATCGTCCCCGACATACCCCTTGATGGTCGAGATATCGGATGCCGAGAACTGGCTGAGATCATACCACGGCGGGAACGTACGGCGGTTCGGGCCGGCCGACCAGAGACGATAGCTCTGATACGGTGCATCGGAGTAGTAGTAGAAGTCCATATGCCAACCATCACGAACCGTCTGGCAGTTCAAGATGTAGTTGTCGCCACCGGCTCCGCTTTCACCCGCATAGCCGGTACGCGTCTGAATATGGAGTTCGCCATACTCGATGCCGTCGCCCGTAATGCCGCGCGGAATCGAGAAATAGTAGTCGTCGTTTTCCGAACAGTAGGTGTTGACCCCGTAGTAAGTGCCACCACCCGTGACGATACCCTGCAGATTCGGCATCCAGCGCGCGCAGACGCTCTGACTCGTCAGGTTTGAAATCATGCCCGCATCCTGGTCGGTAATGCGGCCGTCGCTGTTGTTGCCGCCCATGATCTGACGGATCTCACCCCAGCCCGCAAACGGCACGCCCGTATCAAGACGGCACGGCAGCTGGTTGTTGACGCCCCACTGGTTCTTTCCGCCGTAGGAAGTGTAGAAGCCTTCATTGCCCGAGAACATGAAGAAGTAGCGCGGCAACAGGAACGACATCAGGCCGAACTGGAACAACTGCACGCTGTCCTTTCCGCTCTTCGATTCGCCCCAGTTGAGGTTTTCAACATTGATACCACCGGCGTTCTTGATGACTTCGAACTTGTTCTTGTACTTCGTCGTCTTGCCATAGTAGTAGGTGCAGGCTTCGGACAGCTTCTGCATCGACTCCGGCCACGTACCATTCGCACGCGTCGGATAGAGCGCGGCGACCGGCTGCGCACGGCAGGCATGGTGAATGCGCAACGGACTCAGCGTCCCCTGCTGTTCACTGCCACCCGACTGAACGCCGTAAGTATCCACCTGCGTGTAGATGCTCCGGCTGCGGCCCTGCAACGGCACGGGCGGATACGACCCATAGGCCGCATAGTACCCCGAAAGCGCGTTCTCAAGGCACTGCATACGACGAATCGTAATGGCACGATAACGATTGTCGCCTCCGATGTTCGCCAGACGGAAGACGACTCCCATGAGCGTGACAATTACGACCGTAACGATCAACAGCTCAATGAGCGTAAATCCTGTTCGTCTCAAGTTCATTTTCTATTCCCCGTTTCGGATTTGGATTTCACCGCCTGTTGCGATGAAATCCGGTTCCCCATACTTTGACGGAACGACCTCCCTTCGCCTTAGGTGCTGGCACCAGCGCCCGAGACCGAGGAGATGATCTTAATCATCGGCAAGAACATGGCGATAACAATCGTACCGACCACCACGGCGAGGAAGATGATCAACGCCGGTTCAATAGCGGCCGTCATACCGGCCACGGCGTTGTCGACTTCGTCGTCATACGTATTCGCCACGCGCGTCAACATGTCCGACAGCGCACCAGTTTCCTCACCGACCTGCACCATCGACACCACCATCGGCGGGAACACACCGGAAGCCGCGAGCGGGTCGGTCATGGATTCACCTTCCTTCACCGCGTCATGCACCATCTGAATGGCGTTGCGAACGACCTGATTACCCGTCGTGTCGCGCACGATGACGAGCGCCTGCAGAATCGGCACGCCCGAAGAGAGCAGCGTACCAAGCGTACGGGAGAACTGCGAGATGCAGGTCCGGCGGATCAGCGTACCGATCACCGGCACGTTGATACGCAAGCGGTCCAGCTGATAGGAACCGACCTTCGTCTTCGCAAAGAGCTTGTAGAGCACGTAAACTGCCGCAAAGCCGATCAGAATCTGCAGACCATTGTGCTGCACGGCTTCGGAAAGCTTGATGACGAATTCCGTGATGGCCGGCAAGGACTGGCCGCCGAGAATGTCGTTGAACACCTGCTGGAACTTCGGAATGACGGTCACGAGCAAGAAGCCCGTGATACCGATCGCGGCGAAGAGAACCACGGACGGGTAGATCATCGCGCCCTTCACTTTGTTCTTGATCTTCTGCGCTTTTTCGGCGAATTCAGCCAGACGGTTCAACACGACTTCCAACACACCGCCCGCCTCACCGGCCTTCACCATGTTGATGTAGAGGTTGTCGAAGATCTTCGGATATGCAGTGAGGGATTCGGAGAAGGTGGCACCACCCGCGATGCCTTCGGAAATACCATTGAGGCAGTCCATCATCGCCGGCGCCATCTTCTGCTTCTTCAGAACCTCGATGCAGCGCATGAGCGGCAGACCGGCGTTCACCAGAGTCGCCAGCTGACGCGTGAACGCCGTCAGATCCTTCGGCTTCACCTTGCCCATCAGCCACTTCGGCAGCTTGATGTTGATCTCCTTGCTGCCCAAACCACCCTTCTTCTCGGGCTTGGCACCCTTCGCGGGCTTGCCGCCCTTGGAAGGCGCCGCAGGCGCAGGAGCGCCCTTCACCTCGCCGATCGCGCTCGGGAAAAGTCCGCCGGCACGAATAGCCGCAATAGCCGAGGCGCGGTCGCCCGCCTCGATCGTTCCGCGCTTCTCCTGACCAGCGCTATCCTTCGCAATGTACTGAAATGTCGCCATCTTAGGTCCTGCCTCAGTTGTTTGTTTGTCCTGTCAAGGTTGTATTATACAATAGAAAATCTGATTGTGCAAGAGTTTCAAGGCGTCGATCGATCTTTCGAACCGTCCGATTTCGCCTTCTTGTCCGGATTCTTTTTCGCCTCGGCCGCAGCCGCCTTCGCCGCGGCGATCTCGGCAAGTGTCTCCATCACTTCATCCGATGCCGGCAGCAGCTTCTGGGCCTTTTGGGCATTCGCCGTCGCAGCCTCGAAATTCCCCTGCTGCATCTGCGCAAGCGCCAGGTTGTTGAGCACCGCCGGCTCGTTGGGCTTGCGCACAAGACACCGCATCAGCGCCTCTTCCGCCCGCGTCCACTGCGCCTGCGCGAACGCATACATGCCGAGCGCGAAATTGGCATCCGGATTATCAGGATCCGTCTCGACGAGAATCGTCGCGTAACGACTCGCCAAGGCGAAATCGGCCCGCAGCAACGCCAGCTGCAACCCCTCGCGCGGAGTGACCTGCCGCAATGAAACGGCCCGCCGCTTTTCCGCCTTCTTGACGAGGCCCTTCAAGTCGGCGTTTTTCTCGTCCAGCCGGTCGGCCAGTCCGCTTTCCGCCTTCGCCCTCGCCTTGTCGCCCGCATGGTCGGCCTGCTTGGCACGTTCACGCGCCAGACACGCCAAACGCCACTGCATCAACGTAAAGACCTTCTTCGACACCGGCGGAATCGCCGAATCGATCTGTCCCTTTTCGTAGAGCTCCAGAACACGCTCCGCCAGCACCCCGGCCACGGCCGCACCCTCCTTGCAGGCGGCCTCCGACATGCCCGGTCGCATCAACGTACCCGACACCGGCGGCACTTTCTCGCCATCCCGCAGCCACTGGGAAAACCCGAGCATCAGAGCGCTCTTCTTCAGGCGCTCGGGACGATCCCGCTTCCACGTGCGAAGCGCCGTACCGGCACCGCTCTCAAGGACCTGTCGGTCCTCGTTGTCCTCTGCGGCGCGGAGGCGCAGATTCTTTTCAGAGGACGAGTTCCCCGCCAGCAACGACAACGTGACGAGTTCCTTGCCCTTTTCGGCAGCCCCCAATTCGAGCCGCGTATCAAATGCACCATCGGTGAAGAGATAGCGCGCATCGCCGCACTCCTTCAGGACTTCCGCAACATAGTCGTTCACCACGCCCAGCATCGCGCGCGCCTTCGTCTGCGTCCGCCCCGGCAAGGACCCCACGAACATCACCAGACAGACACCCGACAGGATGACAAGACCGCGAATGCTTGTCGGCACGTTCACATCGACTCCCGGCAGCTGATCTTCCTCCTGCGCGCGGAAGCTCGCCAGCTTCACATGGTTGCGGCAGCAGGCATCCGTTCCCAGGACAACGAGGAAGTATCCGACCACGAGCGCGGACAGCAGCAGGCACACCTGGAGAATATAGAACGAGCGAACCTCCGTGAGCGGACTCCACGTCCAGAACCAAATCGGCGATACGAACGAAAGCTGCGAGAACGACACGACACCCGAAACAAAGAACGCACCACCGATATGATACGGCAGGAACTGCTCTTCATCCACAGCACGCGGCAACATGATGCTCGCCACGCCAAACGGCAAAACGCACAGCACAAACGCCAGCACCCATCCCAAGCTGCCGGCCGTTTCACTGAACACCGCCCACCACCGCAGGCCATAGGCCAACGGCAAACTGTTCGTCAACGTCGCGCCGCCCCCCATCTTGAGGAAGCTCCAGCAGTTGAGGACAAGTCCAACCGCAAGACCAACGCCCCAGAGAAAGGAAAGCATCCACTTCGCCGACTGCGCGGTGATCGGCTCCAAAAGCGGGATCCGTTCGCCCAACGCATCATGCCGCAACGCAACATGGTAGAGAAGCCAGCACACGAGCAGCAGAATGACACCCAACGGCGTCTCGGCGGCCAACACGCCGAGAAGGAACATCGACACGTAGGCGCACAGAAGCGTGCCATTGAGCATGAAGAGCATGAACGGCACCAGGGCAAGAACCGTGAGAAGGAGCAGCAGCCCTTCGGACGAAAAACACTGCGCCGTCTGCCAGGCCGGATCGGAACAGGCGAACAGAACCGCGCCAACCGCCGAACCGACGCGCTGAACGAGATAACGGCGCGTGGAAAAACGCAACCGTCCCCGAACCAACATACCAATGACGGTCCTGAACAACAGGTACACGGCACCCGCCGTACATCCCGCGCAGACGGGGCCCAAATGCTTGAGAAGACTCACGCCGGAGGAAACACCTCCGAGGAAAAGCGCGTGCGCGATCGCGCGCCAAAAACCGGGGAAGACATCCACCGGCGGCCGAAGTCCTGCGGCAACAGCCGTCGAATCCCAGGCGACGGGCGAAAGCCCGGGCAGAGCGAAAACCGTCACTCCAATGAACACGAGTACAGCCAGGGAAGCCGCCACCAGCCAGTCGACGAACGTCAGGTGTTCGTCCGCCAGGAACATCTTCTGCTGCTGGTCGCCATCGCCTTCATCGTAGCCAAGATCGTCATCGTACGTACCGCGCATATTCTACTACCTCACACCTTACAACTCGGCATTGCCACGCATCTCCGGCATTTCAATCAAGTTGACGGAGATGAACCCACTCGACACAAGATCCCGATAGGTCGGCATCACGTTCGCTCCGGAATCGACACGCCCGGTGCCCACAAGCCAATCCTGCAGACAATGCCAGAGATCCCACTGCATCACCCCGGCGGCCGTCGCACCGAACGCGATCCCCTCCATCGACCAGACGGACAGCGGATGCGTTGCCTTGTCTGTGAAGGTCTGCGGTTGGAGACTTGCCATCTGGTAATGCGAGACGCTTTTCTCCATGCCCGTCACTTGCCAAAGCAAAGCGCCTGCGTGCGAACACGCAGGTAACGCCACAACCAACAGAGCGGCGCACGTTGAAATTATGCGACTCATTCCTACTTCCCCTTTTGGGTGATATGATAACATGGATTAGACAAAAAGGCAAGTCTCATATACGTAGAACAGAAGGAAATCTTAGACACCCGAATTACGCCCTTTTCTCTCCGCCAAAGCGATCGGCATCTTTCATATTCGGTTCTTTCGGCGAGAACGCATAGTCTTTCCCCGGCAGAATCGCGTTCAGCACAATCCCCATCAGCGCACCGACCGCCAGGCCCGAGAGCGTCAGTTTGATGGCGCCGATCGTGAAATTGATCCCTTTCGCCTCGGAGAAGCTGATGCCGAGCGCACACACGATCGTCACCGCGCAGATGAGCATGTTGCGCGGTTTCGAGAAGTCGACCTGGTGTTCAACGAGATTGCGCACGCCGACGGCCGAGATCATGCCGTACAGGACGAACGACACGCCGCCTACCGTCGCCGGCGGCAACGTGGCGATCACCGCCGCGAACTTCGGACAGAACGACAGCAGAATCGCAATCACGGCCGCGATGCGGATCACGCGCGGATCGTACACCTTCGAAAGCGACAGCACACCCGTGTTCTCGCCGTATGTCGTATTCGCCGGCGCACCAAAGAGCGCCGCCAACGAGGTCGCCAGACCATCGCCGAGCATCGTGCGGTGAAGTCCCGGATTCTCGAAGAAGTTGCGGTTCACCGTCGAACCGATGGCCGAGATGTCGCCGACATGCTCCATCAGCGTCGCAGCGCAAAGCGGCACCACGATCGCAATCGCACTGAGGATGCGTCCCCAATTGTCACCCGGATTGCTGAAGATCGCAAACACGGTTTCGTTCATCTGGAACGGCATACCGAACCACGGCGCCGAGGCGACCTTGCTGAAGTCGATGACCGCGTTCGACACACCGCAGCCATTCCCGAGGATCGCCGCCGTCGCATACGACACGAGCACGCCGACCAGAATCGGGATGATGCGGATCATCCCCTTGCCGAAACAGGACGCCACCAGCACGCCCACGATTCCCGCCAATGCCACCGGCCAGCAGCTGGAGGCGCTGCCCACGGCAACCGGGGACAGGACAAGGCCGATGCCGATCACGATCGGTCCTGTCACCACCGGCGGGAAGAATCGCATCACACGCTGCACACCGCACGCCTTCACGATGGCCGAGACAACGAGATAGACGAGTCCCGCCACCACGACGCCCGCCGAAGCGTAGGCCAGCAGCTGCGTTTTCGAGAGACCCTCCCACACGCCGCCCTTCATCGCCGTCAACGCGAAATAGCCCGGCAGAAACGCAAAGGAGGAACCGAGGAATGCCGGCACCTTCAGCTTCGTGAGGAAGTGGAAGAGCAATGTGCCCAGACCCGCAAACAGCAGCGTCGCCGAAATGCTCAATCCCGTCAGAATCGGCACCAGCACCGTCGCACCGAACATCGCGAACAGATGCTGCACGCCCAACACGCCCATTTTCGGCAAACCGAGAACCCGCGCATCATAGATGGCGTCGGCACCGCCGAACTTCTGCTCGAGTCGTTCGATGGCTGCGGCGAGCATCCGCGATTCATCGGGATCGACAACGCCATCTTCGGCGATGTCGCCGAGCAATCGGACGAATACCGCGATGTCATCGTCCGACTTCACCAGGGGCGTGGCGAGACCGATCAACATCTTGACTTCGTCGAGATCGACCCGACCGTCGGCAAAAACGAACTTCCGTACAGCTCGAATCAGCTGTGCGAACGACTTTTTCTCTTCTGAATTCAATGACATGTCATTTCTCCTTGAAATTTGTCCTTTTACTTGTTACTTGCCGGGATACTTGATGAGCGAGACGACGTCGAACATCTTGAGCGCCTGTTCGCGCGCCGCGAATCCTTCTAGCTCAATGGGGAAGATCATTTTGACGACCGTTCCGCCCAACCGCTTGACGAGGCGCGCGGCGGCCGCAGCGGTCCCGCCCGTCGCAAGCAGATCGTCCACGATCACGACGCGCTCGCCCGGCACGATCGCATCTTCATGCATGTTCAACGTCGCCGTTCCGTACTCGAGTTCGTAGTCTTCGCAGATGCACGCGCGCGGCAGCTTGCCGGGCTTGCGGATCGGCACAAAGGCGCACTGCAGACGCGAAGCCAGCGCCGAACCGAAGATGAACCCGCGCGACTCCGGCGCCGCGACCACGTCGACCGACACACCCGCAAGGGCCTTCTCCATCAAGTCGATGGCCAGCTTGAAACCATCGGCATTGTCAAGAATGCCCGTCACGTCGCGGAACAGGATTCCGGGACGCGGGAAATCCGGGATCACGCGCACGTACTCTTCAAGCGCCAGACTGCCGTGCGAGATGTCATCGAGCATGGCGAGGATGCGCTGCGAATTCTCCGGCGAAACCGTCCCCAGCGTACGCACCTCGCGGAGCAGCTTGTCCAACAGACAAGCCGCCGTCACGCCCTTCTCGACAAACGGACGAATGCACCGCAGCAGCAACGCCGTTTCACCCAGATCGACGACCCCATCCGCCTCGATGTCCTTGCGCACGGTTTCGATTCCGCGCGCAAAGGCCCCTCTGATCTTCACATCGCCCATGGTACCATCGCTTACATCAATGCATACTTCGCAATGAAGAGCACCGAGAGGATATACATGATCCAATGGATCTTCTTCGCCTGACCGGTGATCAGATTGACGAACGTATAGGAAATGACACCCCACATGATACCGTCGGAAATCGAATAGGCGAACGGCATGGCGGCAATCGTGAGAAACGCCGGAATCGATTCGGACGGATCCGTGAAGTCGATCTCGACCGCCGAGGACAACATCATGTAGCCCACGACGATGAGCGCCGGCGCCGTGGCAAAGGACGGGATCGCCAGAAACACCGGCGCGAAGATGAGGGCGAGCGCAAAGAGTCCCGCCGAAGCAACCGCCGTCAGACCCGTGCGTCCACCCGCCATCACGCCCGAGGCGGATTCAACGTAGGTCGTGGTCGTGGAGGTACCCATCACCGCACCGACCGAGGTCGCAATCGCATCCGCACACAAGGCGCCCGAGATGCGCGGCAGCTTGCCTTCCTTCGTGAGGAAGCCGCCCTTCATCGACACGCCGATGAGCGTGCCAAGCGTATCGAAGAGGTCCACGAAGAAGAACGCGAACATCACGACGAAGAAGTCAAGCGAGGTCACGAGCGACCAGCCCGAACCCACGACCTTCTTGTCCACCGTATGCGTCCAGCCGTCGGCATTGAAAATCGCGCCGACCGTCTGGCCGAACTCCTTGAACGTGCCTGCGAGATCGTCGAACTTGAAGGACGGATAGAGGGAGAAGCACTTCACGGCCGGATCCGGAATGTAGAGCCCCGTCGCCTGGCAGAGCATGCCAAGGCACCAGGTCGCAAAGATGCCGATCAGAATCGCGCCCTTGAACTTCTTGACGAGCAGAACGGCCGTAATGACCGTACCGACAAGCGACAGCAGCGCCGCAATGCCCTGCGAGTGGAAGGCCGCCTTCTTGAAGCTGATCATCTGCACGAGCGTCGCATCGTTGTTCACGATGACACCGGCCGTCTGCAACGCGATGAAGCAGATGAAGAGACCGATGCCGGCCGCCACGGCTTTCTTCAGAGTAAAAGGAATGCAGTTGAAGATCGCTTCACGCACCGGCGTCAACGAAAGCGCGAGGAAGATGAGACCTTCCATGAACACCGCCAACAGCGCGAACTGCCAGCTATAGCCCATGCCGAAGCAGACCGTGAACGTGAGGAACGCATTGAGACCCATACCCGGCGCCAACACGAACGGATAGTTCGACATGAACGCCATCAGCAACGTCCCCACCACGGCGGCCAGCGCGGTCGCCACGAACACGCCCCCGCGCGGCATCCCCGCCATCGAGAGGAGGTTCGGGTTCACGGCCAGGATGTACGCCATCGTCATGAACGTGGTAATGCCCGCCACCACTTCCGTCTTCACCGTCGTCCGATTGCGGCCGAGATGGAAGAGACGGTTGAGCAGCGTCGGCTTCTCGTCGACCAGCTCGTCCGCCTGCGTCAACCACGCAAGGAAGGCGCCCACGCGCACGGACTCGTCAGGCGTGATGACACCGTCTTCCAGCACCTGGTCAAGCAACTTGACGAATTCCGCCATCTCCGCGGATTTCCCCGCGAACGGCGCGGCAAATTCACGGAGGGTCAACGCCTCCGCCTTGTCGATACGCGCGTCCTCAAGTACGCCCGTACTCAGCTTCTTCAACGCCGACAGAATGTTGGGATCTTCGATCTTCATGGATTATCCTTATCCTCTTTTCAAAGCGTACCAAAAATGCGGTCGCCCGCATCGCCCAGACCGGGCACGATGTAATAGTGCGAATTGAGCCGCTCGTCCTTCGCGGCCGTGAACACCGGCACATCCGGATGATGCTTCTCGAAATTCGCGACACCCTCAGGAGCGGAAACGAGATTCAGGAAAATGATCTTCGTGTATCCGAGCTTCTTGAGCTGCGTCACGGCATCGACCGCGCTTCCGCCCGTCGCAAACATCGGGTCGATGACGATCGCAAGCGCGTCGCCTTTCGCCGGCGGAACCTTCGCATAATAGGGAACCGGCTCGGCCGTCTCTTCGTTGCGCTGCATGCCCAGCACGCCCACTTTCGCGTACGGCAGCACATGCAGCATCGCATCGAGCATGCCCATGCCGGCACGCAGAATCGGCACCAGCACGATATCCTCGGCGACCTTCCGTCCTGTCGTCTTGGAGACCGGCGTCTGAATCGGCACTTCGACCGTCTTCAGCTCTTTGAGCGCCTCGTACGCGAGGAATGTCGTAATCTCGGAAACCAGCTCGCGAAAGAGCTTCGGCTGGGTGGAGTGATCACGCAAATAGGCCATACGGTGATCGACAAGCGGATGATGAAGAACGGTCGTCATTTTCAAATAGATGATTAGAGGTTGAACAAAAGTGCCTGAAGGAAATGAGAAAAAGGCGGTAGGGTCCTTTCCCTCGCCGCCTCTTTCACTTGTCAACGCATCACGCGCAATTCCTTAGAATTTCACCGTGATACCAACACCGCCCCACACGAAGTCCTTGTACTTACCATACGCCGGACCACTCGCATAGTCGGCCGCATCACGCATGTCTTCGTCGAGAACCGAGCAATAGGCGACCTTCGCGAACAGACCGAAGTTGTCGGTGATCTGATAGGTCGCATCCAGCTGAAGCACCATCGTCGCCAGGCAGGAGTTGATCTTCTCGCCCTCTTCGTTGTAGCCGAAGTTGGGGAAGCACCAGCCATAGTTGCGGTTGCGCCACACGAACGTCGCACTCGGGGTGAGCGCGAACTTGTTCTCCTTGTCCATGGTGAACGCACGCTTCACACCGAACTGGATCAGATTGCCGTCGCTCTCATGATACTCATGGACGACATTGATGAACGGCGTGACGAACGGGTTCTGGAGTTCAAAGGCGTGGTTCCAGTCCATCGTCGTGGCGACGGAACCCCACATGTGGTCGTGACGGCGATGGGGATAGTAGTACCACACGACCGTCGTACGATACGCCAGCGCCCACTTCTCGTCATTGTCGAGATAGAACTTCGTATCGAGATGGACATTGGGATCATACTCGTTGAACGCCTTGCCGAGCGAGCTGCGACGCTTGTCGGTGAGGTCCGTATTGGACCAGCAGCCGATACCGATCGACGTGTCGGCAAGAAGGTTGAGATTCGCCTCGAGGTACCCCTGCATCGTCGGCTGCGAGTTCACGAGCGAACCGTAGAGCTGATAGCCCGAGTAGACGCCATAGTTGCCGAAGCCCCACAGAATGGGATCGTCGCTCTTTTCAAGCTGCGCCGGCTGCGTCTGAGCAGGAGCTTCCGTCTTCTTGACATCCGCCGCGAACATCGTTCCAGCCGCCAGCAAAGCGGCCGCAATCATCAACTTCTTCATGTTGTTACCTCATGTGTTTAAATTGAAAACTTCCTTTATTCTACCATAATCATGCGTTTGACGCAAGTACCCTTGCGACCTTGATTTTGGTCTCAACTTATGGTACAATTGTGACAAATCGTTTCATTGGGACTAAATGGCGCAGATGAAGAATTTCCTCAAGAAAGTTGCAGACCGCATCGACAAGCTCGATGCGAAAGACCGACGTCAGCGATTCGAAGCGTTGGCCAACGAAGTCGGGTTCCTCGAATCCGTGTTCAATGCACTCTCGGAAGGCATCCTCGTCATCAGCGCCGAAGGCACGCTGCTTTTTTCCAACGCGCGGGCGGAGCGACTCGCCTCGTGCGCCTTCACGCAGGAACGCGGCAAGCCGATTCGCGACCTTCTGCCGGACTGGGACTGGGGCCACTTGCTCCACCCGGCTTCCGAGGGCGATGGCTGGACCCGCAAGTCGTCCTGCGAACTCGAACTCGCCTACCCCGAGCATCGCATTCTCGAACTCGGGTCGCTGCCCAAGGACGACGCTGTCGTGGTCATCATCCGCGATGTCACTCGCGAACATGCGCAAGCCGAGAATGCGCGTGAAAGCGAACGGACGGATGCCATTCAGGACCTGGCCGCCGGTCTCGCCCACGAAATCGGCAATCCGCTCAACGCCCTTTCACTCAACCTGCAACTGATGGCACGCGAATTCCGCCGCGAACCGGACCCGACGCGCCGTGAACGCCTCCTGGCCGATGTGGCCACCGCGCAGAACGAGATCAAGCGCATCACCGCCATCAACCGCGGATTCCTCGAAGCGATGCGCCCGGTTCGTCCCAACCTCGCGCCGGGTTCGCTGGCGGACCCCCTGCGCGACACGCTGGCCACCTTGAAATCGCAAATCGAGAGCCGTCAGATCCACGTGACGCTCGATCTGCCGAACGTCCTCCCGCCGGTCGCCCTCGACCGCGCCCAGATGGAACAGGTCTTTTTCAACTTGATCAAGAACGCCCTTGAAGCCATGAAAGACGGCGGCGAGCTCATCCTCACGCTCGATGCGGACGACGAGTCCGTCTCGGCCGCCTTCCGCGACACGGGCGGCGGCATGGCGCCTTCCGCCGTGGCGGCGCTGTTCGAACCCTACCGTACCACCAAGCAGAAAGGCACCGGACTCGGCCTGATGCTGTCGCGACGCATCGTGCGCGCCCATGGCGGCGAGATCGATGTCGAGTCCAAAGAAGGCACCGGAACCAAATTCACGGTGCGCATTCCACGTCTGGAGAAACGAGTCAGAAGATTGACATGAAGCAAACCATCCTCATAGTAGACGACGAAAAGGACACGCGCGACTTGATGGCGCGTGCGCTGAGCCTCGACTATCAGGTGACGACCGCACCCGATGCCGAACAGGCCATGCTCGCGCTCGCGTCCGATCCCACGATCGCCCTGATGCTATCCGACGTGCGCATGCCGGGTGCGAGTGGACTCGAACTCCTGAAGGCCGCGAAAGCCAAATACCCGAAGCTGCTCTGCATTCTCCTCACGGCCTTCGGCACGGTCGACCAGGCGGGCGCCGCCATGAAGGACGGCGCCGAGGACTTCATCATGAAGCCCGTGGACCTCGACCAGCTGGAACTGCGCGTCGCCAAGGCGCTCAAGACGGGGGCGCTTGAACACGAGGTCGCCGAACTGCGTAGCCAGCTCGACGAAAAATTCGGCCTCGAGAACATGATCGGTTCCTCGCCCGCCATGGTCCGCGTCTTCAACCTCGTCCGCCGTGCGGCCCCGACGACCGCCACCGTTTTGCTGCAAGGCCCCAACGGCACCGGCAAGGACCTCGTCGCACATTCGCTTCACAACCTTTCGCCGCGCGCGAAAGGTCCGTTCGTCGCCATCAACTGCGGCGCGATTCCGGAGAATCTCATCGAATCCGAACTCTTCGGACACGAGAAAGGATCCTTCTCGGGCGCCATCGAGCGTCACATCGGTTCGTTCGAAGCGGCCAACCACGGGACGATCTTTCTCGATGAAATCGGCGAGCTGCCGCTGCCCCTGCAGGTGAAGCTGCTTCGCGTTTTGGAAAACCGCAGTTTCACGCGCGTCGGCGGTACGGAGCTGATCAACGTCGACATCCGCGTGGTGGCCGCGACGAATCGAGATTTGAAAGCGCTCGTCGCGCAAGGGTCCTTCCGCGAAGATCTATTCTACCGCCTCAACGTCGTGGACATCTATCTCCCCGCGTTAAAGGACCGTACGGGCGACATCCCTCTGCTCGTTTCCCGCTTCATCAAGGAACTCGCCGAAAAGAACGGCGTTCCCGAACCCAGCATTACGCCGGCCGCCTTGCGTCTGCTGGAACAATATGCGTGGCCGGGGAATGTGCGCGAACTGCGCAACGTCATCGAACGGATGGTCGTACTCGCCCTCAACGGAACGCTCGATGTGGACGACGTGCCGGACAGCATCCGTACATTCTCCGAGTCGGCACCGCTTTCAGCGACCGTCACGCTGGGCGAGAACGAGAAGACGCAGATTCTCGCCGTCCTCAAAGAATGTGGCGGCAATCGTTCGGAAGCCGCCCGCAAACTCGGCATCTCGCGCCGGACAATCTATCGTAAACTCGACGAATACGCCAAAGAAGGAACATCCTTATGAACATCTGTAAATCTCTCCTTGTGGTCGCCCTCCTCGTCTTCATCTCGGGGCCGCTCGCCGCCGAACCCGTCATCAAGACCGAGCCGTGTCCTGCCTGCCACGGCAAACGCTCGCTCTCGCTGACACCGCCGAACCTCGGCCAGTTCGATGGCGAAATCGGCGTCACGCCCGGTCGTCCCTTCACCTCGCACCGTTTTGACGTGCGTTATAAGGTGTGCCCGCTCTGCGAGGGCAAGGGACGCCACGAACTTTATCGTCTGACCGTCAAACCGCCGGTCGAGACCACGCTTGACGCGTGTTCCGAATGTCGCTGGGCCGGCGTGACGCCGTGCCGCAAGTGCAATGGCACCGGCTATCAGACGTGCCGCAAGTGCCAAACAAGCAGCTACAGCAACAAGGGTGGCAAACCCGGATGGATTGTCACGCAGAAGGCCGCGACCTCCGGCATGAAATCTTCGTCGAAGTACGCGAAAACACTCGTCACCCCGTGCGGGACCTGTTCGGGAATCGGTCGCGTGGCGTGCCCTGACTGCATGGGACGCGGCGGCGTCATCTGCCGTAAATGCCACGGTGAAGGCGGCCAGCCCAAGAAGGAGAAGAAATAATGTCGGAAGATCAGTTCGCACAGGCAGCCGGTCGCCGCCGCTACCATTTTGCGAAACGTCCGCACATCGTCTTGCGGCCCACAGGTGACGTCGAACACGCGAAACCAGTCGAACCGCAGAGCGTCCAGCAGACACGTGTCCTCAAGAAGATTTCGCCCCTCTCGCGTGAGACGCCTCCGAACCTCCCCTTCCTGCGGTTCGACGCCATTGTCGGACGCGGAGGCATGGCCGTCGTCTGGCGCGCCTGGCACAAGGAGCTCAAACGGTTCGTTGCCGTCAAAGTGCTCGACGAACGGTTCACTGCCACAGGCCAGGACATTCGCCAGTTCATGGCAGAGGTCCGGACGATGACAGACCTTCATCACCAGGGGATCGTCCAGGGCTATGGCGCCGACTGCGTCGACGGACGCTACTATCTCATTATGGACTATGTCGACGGGTATACGTTCGGCTCCTTGATGAATCGCAAGTCGCGCATCACGGAATCCGATGCCGTCATCATCTGCGAATCGGTCGCCGACGCGATGAAATACGCCTGGGACATGTTCAGCACGGTCCACTGCGACCTGAAGCCCGAAAACATCATGGTCGACCGCGATGGTACGGTCAAAGTGATGGACCTCGGACTCTGCCAGTCGACGGCCGCGATTTGCCGTGTGAATGAAAACGCGGATGAGGTCATCGGCACACCGGCCTATATCAGTCCTGAGCAAATCTATGGTGATGAGGAACTCGACTGCCGGGCGGACATCTATTGCCTCGGCGCGACGCTCTACCACCTCACGACCGGCCGCATGCTCTTTCCCTACGACGACAACAACGACATTCTCCGCGCCCACGTGAACCCGAAGATCCAGGCGCTTGATCCGCGTGTCAATGCGCCGGACCTTTCGCTGGGATTCGTTCGCCTCGTGGCCGGCATGCTGGTCAAGGACCGCGAATGGCGCTACCAGACATGGGACGATGTCTACGACGACGCGAAGGAAGTCGAAACCGGCGGCCTTATCGCGCCGCTACCGCCCGAAGCGATCTCGTCGGTCCATCTCGACGAGTGACCCCATCCGGCGCATCAAATGCCCGGTGCCTCCAGAGTCCGCGTGTCTTAACGCGCGGACTTTCTGTTGAATGCGAAATAGAGCGGCCGGTAGATGCCGTCCATTGCCGCGACTTGCGTGAAGGTTCCCTTCGTGCGGTCGTAGGCATAGCTCACCACGCGCCAGCTCTCCTTCAGGCCCACAAGGCAGAACTTGCCCCCGGGCATGAATTCGAAGTCGCGCGGGAACTTGCCGTCAAAAGGCGCGTTATTGAGGAATTCCATCTTGCCCGTCGCCGGATCAATGTTGAACACCGTGATGGAATCCTGACCGCGATTCGAACAGAAGAGCTGCGTACCGTCTTCGGACAACTTGATCGCCGCCGCCTTGCTGAACCCCGTCTGTTCAGAGGAGAGAAGCTCTTTGATTTCAATGAACTCAAACCCTTCGCCCGTATAACGGTAGCTGGCGACCCTGTTCAGCAGTTCGAAGATCACAAAGGCGATCTTGCCGTTTGGATGGAAGACAATGTGACGAGGTCCGGCACCGGGAGCGACCTTGCGGGTATCGATCGTCGCAGCCGGAACCGCCTTCAAACCCTGGGCGCGATTCGCAAAATCGTAGGCGACGATCTTGTCGAGCGTCAAGTCCACGACGAGCAGGAACTTCCCGTCCGGCGTCACAATCGAGCAATGCGCATGCGCGCGGTCTTGACGGGGCTTGTTAGGTCCGTCGCCGACATGCTGAACTTGGCAACGCGGATTGATTTTCGCCGGCGCACCGGCAAAATCCGTGTCAATCGCGCCTCGCCACGTCAGGTCGGCATACCCTGCCGTGCCGCAGCTGTACTCGGCGTAGACAAGCGACTTCTCGGACGGGTCCAACGCAACATAGCAGGGACTCGTCCAACCCGTCGGAATCTGATTGAGCAACGTCAACTGATCGCCCAATGCATTCAACTTAAAGGCCGCGAGACCGCCATCGCGTCCACGCGGACCGAAGGACGAATCGTTCAACGCAACATAGAGGCACGTGCAGGCGCGATTCAACGCCATATAGGTGGGATTCCGCAACGTGTCGATGACGCGCATCGCTCGGAAGTCGCCCGTTTCGGCATCACTCTCGAAAATGTGAATGCCGTCCGTGCGAGACTCTCCCGTATAACTGCCGATGTAGGTTGTGTACTTCATGTCGCCCCTCCCATTCCAATGAAAAGATTTACATGCGCTCGCGGTACTCGGCGCGAATGACATCGTCCGCACGCGCCAGGACTTCGTTCAGCGTACCCGTCTTCACCCGGTGCCAAAGTTTCAAGTCGTCCAGATCCGCGACCGTGACGCCGTGTCCATAGTCGTCGAAGAACGGATCGATATTCCGCGGCACGCCCATATCAATGAAAAGCACGTTGCGGTCCGCAACGGCCGTCGACATTTCGGGCGTCACGACAGGCTTCGACGAATCGACGGCGGACAAAACGATATCTGCCGTAGCAAGAGCCGAAGGAATCGACGTCATCGGAATCAAAGCCGGCTTCACCGCCGCGTTGGCAAACACGGGGTCCGACAAATCGGGCCGATGCACATGGTAGGCCCAGGTCACCCGGCAGCCGAACTTCATCAGCGCTTCCACGGCGCCACGGCCCACCATCCCCGTGCCGATCATCAGCACGTTCGTCTTGGTATCGACATCGCCGTGTACGCTCAGATAGCGGACGGCAACTTGATCGATTTCGGCCACACGCAGCAAGCCTTCAACGGCATGGCGCACGACCTTCGACACGCGCAGCACTTCCGCGCCGGTAAACTGAATCGCCCCCGCGCTCCACTTGTTCGCCTCGGCTTCGGCCAGCGCGTCCTTGAGCTGCGAGACGATGTGGAATTCGCCCAAAAGCGACGACTCGAGTCCGCTCGCCACGCGCACGAGATGGCGGAACGCATCGAAACCGCGCAACTCGAACCGCTCGGACGGCAGCAACTTGTCGAGTCCGGTCAGACGCCGCAGCACAGACGCGACAAGCGGATCGCGCGACGCGACCACGACAAGTTCCACACGGTTGCACGTGTTGAGAATGAAAAACTCGCGAACACCTTTCACACGCGTCAGCAATTCACCGAGTACGGCACGCTCTTCGGCGGGCAAGTGATACGGCGCACGTTTGCGGCTCGGCAACAGCGCATCGCTGGTTCCGATGATCAACAGCTCGAGATCGCTGCGTTCACGGAGGCGGGAAACGATTTCGTTCTTCACATCCCGCGCCGACGCGCAGCTTTGTCCGCTCGTCGAAACGGCAATCGTGAAGTCGCCGACATGCGCGGAGGCCGGGGTCGTGAAATCGCCGTCGCTCCAGTTCATGTCCGAGCAGCAACACGGCACGCGCACCGCACGCGCGTCATCCAGCACCGCACGATTCACATGCTTGTCGTCCGTACAGGCGAATGCCAGCAGGTGCCCTGCCACATCGCCAACCACGTATTCACGCTTCGTCCAGAGGATGCGTCCCTCCTGGGCAAGCGTCTGCAATTCATCGACCGCGTCAGGACAAATCAGCTCCACCGCCGCACCGGCCTCGAGCAGGCTGCGCGTCTTGCGCAAACCCACGCGTCCGCCGCCGACGACCAGCACCTTGCGCTCATCAATAATCAGGTTCAGCGGAATCGTCTGCCGAATCGGTCTACCTTCTCTATGCATGATACAAACTACTCTAGTCTCTCACACCGTTCCAGCCCTCGAATCGCTTCGTCGCGAGAGCCTTGTACTTCGCACCCACGCCCCCGTTGACAAACGGATCGATCGAGATGCCACCACGCGCCGCAAACTTGCCATACACTTCCATGTACTTCGGCCGCAGCAACTTGACGAGGTCGTCGTAGATCACATTCACGACATCCTCGTGGAAATCGCCGTGGTTGCGGAAACCGAAGAGATAGAGCTTCAACGACTTCGACTCCACGAGCTTCTTCGCCGGAATGTAGCGAATCGTGAGCGTGGCAAAGTCGGGTTGCCCCGTCTTCGGACAAAGCGTGGTGAATTCAGGCGCCGTAAAGGTCACCCAGTAGTCGCGTTCGGGATGCTTGTTGGAGAAGGCGTCCAGAAGGGACGGATCGTATCCCCCTTCTGGACGCACCGTGCGTCCCAAGGCCGTCAGCTGGTCAAGGTCGTCTCTCATCCGTCAGACTCACACGCGATAGAATTCTTCCCAGCCCTTGCGCGGCGTGCCCTTGGAACCCTTGAGCAGCGCATTCGCTTCGGCATCGCCGATGATTTCCTTCTTCACCGGATCGAACTTGAAGCTGCGGTTCAGGCGCTGCGCGATGCAGCCGAGGCAGAAGACTTCGCTCAGCGGTCCTGTCACGGAGAACGGACTGCGCGTCTGCTCCTTGCCCATCACGCCCAAGAGGAAGTTCTTGTAATGGTTGGAGCCCGGCTTCGTGAAGGCCGGTGCCGGATCCTGCGAACCGCACATGCGAATCTTGGAACCGTGCGAACCGCCCTGCCAGGCCGTCCCGTCGGAGAAGCAGAAGAACTTGCCCGGATTCAGCTTGCGCTTCTTGTCCTCGGTGGACCCCTTGGCCGCCGGAATCGAAGGATCCCATCCCTGCGCGATATAGCCCTTCGGGAGTTTCGGCAGGTTGCGGATGCCTTCATACCATTCAAGGTCGATCGCAGGGCGCTTGCCCTTGGCGGCGAACTTGAACGTGAGCGTGTCCTGCATCGGGAAGACGAACGAGTTCCAGCCTTCGACGTCCTTGATCTGGACCTCCGTCGGCAGGCCGAGTTCGAAGAAGCGGTGCATCGTATCCATCGTATGCGCGCCCCAGTCGCCCAGACAGCCATTACCGAAATCATACCAGCTGCGCCATTCGCCCTGCACGTAGTCCTTCGAATAATCGTGCGGCGTCGCCGTACCGGTCCAGGTATCCCAATCGAGGCCCTTCGGCATCTTCTCGCCGGTCGGGAACGCGTTCATGATGCCTTTCCACTTGTGCCAGCGGCGCGGGTTGTTCATGTGCGCGACAAGGCGCGTGAGCTTCGAGACGTCGAGAATGCCCTTCTGGACATAGTCGCGGAACTGGAAGTAGTTGTCGCCCGAATGTCCCTGGTTGCCCATCTGCGTGGCCACCTTGTACTTCTTCGCCGCCGCCATCAGCAATTCGCACTCTTCGAACGTATGCGCCAGCGGCTTCTCGGAGAAGACCGGAAGCCCGCGCTTCATCGCCCCCATCAACGCCGGGAAGTGCGAGAAGTCCGGATTCATCACCGCGACCGCGTCGATCTTGCCCTCCATCGCGTCGAGCATCTTGCGGAAGTCGGTGAACTGCGGTACGTTCGGGAATCTCTTCTTCGCCGCCGCGCACTGCCTGCCGAACTTGATATCCGTATCGCAGAGGGCTGCGATTTCGCAAATGCCCGTCTTGCTAAACTGCTGGATGTCATTCCACGCCTGCTGCCCCACGCCCACGCAGGCGAGACGCACTTTGTCCCGGCCAAAGGCACCGTGAACAGGAAGAAGCGGGAATGCCCCTGCGGCCAACGCAGCCTGCAGGAACGAACGACGCGACACAGTATTCATCTGACTTTCCTTATTTTGATGATTAAAAGACTTCGGGTTTTCAGGTGTATTTTACCATATACACATCTGACTGCCAAGCTGTTATTCCCACTTGTAGGTCTGCGTTTCAGAACCGAACTGCCACCGCGTCGGACGCAGCGTCTCAACCCAGTCGATCGGTTCGCCCGTGGGCTGTTGTTCCTTCGCCGCACGGCGCAGGGCCTTCTCGAGGGCCTCCTTGATTTCAGGCGTGGTCAGCTGACGCCGCCAGCTCACGAAGAGCGCCGTACCCGAACGCGCCACCAGGTCGAGCCACTGGCGATTGAGATGCCACGGCACCTTGCCCGCATCCGTCAGGCCGAAGCAGTCGCCGTCCCCGCGATAGAACGTGTTGTTGTGAATCGCCCGCACGCCCAGCGTGTGCGGTCCCATCTTGCGCGTCCGCGCCCATTCGCGGCCGCTCGTGTCGTCGCCCGTACGCTGCAGGTCGAAGAGTCCCGCCGCGAAATGGTCGATGGCATTGCACCCGATGATATGCACATCCTCGCCGACGGCCTCGCGCATGACGACATAGAGGCCCTTCACGACTTCCGCCGTCGTCCGCGACTTGTCGCGCCAGGAGGGCAGCTTCTGCACGACGGGCGAATCCCCCATCGCGAATCCCCACTTGTTGCACCAGTCGCAGGTGATGTAGTCGATCTTGATCAGCTCGTAGCCCCAGTCGACAAAGCGCTTGAGCTCCGTCCGCATCCGATCCGGCAGCGTCGGATCCGTGGGGTCCATCGGCAACGCGCGCCCGCCGGCATCGGGGAGGAACGGACGATACCAGAGTCCCGGATGCGCATCCAGCGCCTTGATTTTCTTCGCCAGCTCGTCCATCGGCATGCCCCAGCGCTTCTTGACGCCGGCCCAACGCTGCCCCGGTTCCTCGGCCTTGGCGGAACCGCTCCCCCGCTGCCAGCCGTCATCGACGACGAGGAACGGACGCACCTTCTCGCCCTTGACGAGCGAGCAGATGAAAGCTGCGTCGGCAATGAAGTTCTCCGCCGTGTTGCGTCCATACGCACAATACCAGTCGTTGTAGCCGTAGATGGGCTCCTTCGGCAGTCGCGGCTTCGGACACATCACGCGGCAGAACGCCTGCCCTGCGGCAAACGGACGCTCTCCCACCAGTCCTTTCCGCGAAACAAGCCGGCAGGCCGCCAGTGTCCGCGTCCCCAACTGCACGGGATCCGAACCCGCGCGGCAGTCGAGACGCAACGTGATCTCACCCGGCGTCGCATGCCAGCAGGCAAAGACGTTCGGCTGCGTTTCAACACCGTAGCCATCGGTGCGCGTACCGTCGGTCGCCAGGAAATACCACGGCATCGCACCCTTGCGCGGACGCGCCTTCTCATTCTGCTCAAGCGGAATCCAGGCCGTGTCGCCGTAGGTTCGTCCCCATTCGCCGCCGATGACCTTCGTCGCGGCGCCCAGATCGACCTTCCACGTCAACGTCACCCACGAAAAGGGCTGCGCGCGCTGCACGCGGACCCAGCCGTCGGAACCGACCGTCACGCTCTCCGCCGCCGCCACACCGT
>JAZUGW010000007.1:0-4183 GCA_045641465.1 Kiritimatiellia bacterium
GGGCATCGGCACGTTCCAGGTGTTCCAGGAGACGTACAACCGCAAGCTGTACGAAGAGATGCATCCGGCGTGGAGCGTGAAGGGCAACTACGACTGGCGCACGACGTGCTTCCACCGCTGCATGGAAGCGGGTGTGGACGACGTCGGGCTGGGCGTTCTGTACGGCCTGTGCGATTGGCGTTTCGAGTCGCTGGCGACGATCCTCCATGCGCGCGATCTCGAACGCTGGTTCAACATCGGTCCGCATACGCTGTCCTTCCCGCGCCTCGAACCGGCGAGCGGCACGCGCGTGCCGGAGGAGAGTCCGTGGCTGATCGACGACGAGACGTTCCGCCGCATCCTCGTGATCATGCGTCTGTCGATTCCGTACACGGGCATGATCGTGACGGCGCGCGAGAGCGCCGAGAGCCGCAACCGGGCGCTCGGCTGCGGCATGACGCAGCTCGACTGCTCGTCGAACATCGCGATCAAGGGCTACAGCGACTTCGCGAACGAGGCGCAGCAGGAGAAGGACCGTCAGCAGTTCATGCTGAGCGACAACCGTTCGATCGAAGAGATGGTGAACTATCTCGCGCAGCACGACACGATCACGTCGTTCTGCACGGCGGGCTATCGCTGCGGCCGTACGGGCGGGTGCATCATGGATGCGCTCAAGACCGGGCGCGAAGGCAAGTTCTGCAAGATCAACGCCGTGCTCACGTTCCGCGAGTGGCTGGACGACTTTGCCAAGGATCCCGCCACGATCGCGGCGGGTGAAGCGCTCATTCAAAAGGAACTCGAAGGCATCAAGGCCTGGGTCCCGAAATTCTATCCCTCCGTGCTCAAGCAGTACGAGGCAACCTGCCGCGGCGAACGCGACCTCTTCTTCTAATGCCGACACCGACGTGCTATACCTTCGAACTCGACGGCGAGCAGCAGGACAAGTTCCTCGCGATGCTCGCGGTCGGGAACTATCGTCCGAAGCAGGTGCCCTATTCCTTGGCGGCGGTCGAAGGCGATGGTTTCAACTGTGCGCTCTACCAGAAGGAAAAGCACGGACGGCGCAAGCTCTGCGTGCAGGGTTCGAAGGCGCAGGACTTCGTGGAGTTCTTCCTCGAGCCGAACGGCGTGGTGCCGGTGACGATGGGTGGCGGATGCGAGGCGTCCGTGCGGGCGACGGGTTCGGTGGTGGCGGTCTCCGGCGGAGGACCTGTGGAGTCGGCGAAGGGGGCGCATGGCGGCAGCGACGAATCGGGCAAGGGCGACTATTTCGGTCCGCTGGTGGTTGCGTGCTGCTATGTGGACGACGACCTGGCGGAGAAGCTGCGGACGCTGCGCGTGGAGTGGTTCGACGCGAACAACGTCAAGCATGTGGACGAAGGCGGCGCGCGCGACTGCAAGCTCATCACGAACAACGGGGTGCTGCTGCGCATGGGTTCGATGATCCGTACGCTGCTGGGACCTTCCCGCTATGCGGTGGTGAAGATCGGTCCGGCCGCCTACAACAGGCTCTACGCGAAGATCAAGAACATCAACCGTCTGCTCGCGTGGGCGCATGGTACATGCATCGAGGAGCTGCTGGAGAAGCAGCCGGCGTGTCCGCGCGTGGTGGTGGACCAGTTCGCGCCGACGGAGACGGTGATCAAGCGGTCGCTCAAAGAACGCGGCAAGAAGATTGTGGTGGAACAGCGGCACAAGGCCGAAAGCTATTCGATCGCGGTGGCGGCGGCCTCGGTGCTGGCGCGTGAGACGTTCTTGCGCGCGCTGTGCGACATGGCGGCGGAAGTCGATCCGCACGCGACGGCGCCGTTGGGCGTGGTGCCGCTGGGGTCGAGCGACCCGCGCGTGCGCGCACTCGCCGAGCAGATGGTGAAGGCGCAGGGGCCCGTGTGGCTGATGAACCACTGCAAAGCGCATTTTCAAACGACGGACAAAGTTTTGACCGCCTGTGGTCAGAGCCGTCAGGACCTCCCGCCGGAAGGTCAGGTGACCTCCGCGGTTAAAAACGGAGAATACGGACATGGTTGAGTTTTTCGCAAATTCGCTGTCGGCGGGTTTCTTCCTGTCGAGCGGAATGGGTAAGGGCATCGTGCTGCTCCAGCTGGGGATGAGCTTCGCGATGTGGGTGGTGATCATCGGCAAGTGGCGCGAGCTGAGGGATGTCACGCAGGTGACGAAACGCGTCGACTATGACTTGAAGCACAGTGCGCGTGTGCTGGACTACTACCTCGCGCGCAAGGACACTTCCAATACGCCGCTTGAGAAGATCTACGTCAAGATCTGCGAGCGCGTGCTGGGGTTGATGCCGATGGCGGCGCGCCAGCAGGTGATTGCGCGCACGCCGGATTGCGCGGTGACGCTCACCAAGTATCAGATCGGACTGGTTGATACCGTGGCCGATTCGGTTCTGGATGCGGAGTCGCTGCGTCTGGCTTGGGGCATGGGCATTGTGAAGACGATTGTCGCGTTGGGACCGATGCTGGGCCTGCTCGGTACAGTGTGGGGCGTGCTGGATGCGTTCGCGGATATGGGTGCGGCCGGATCGGCGACGATCGCCACGATGGCGCCGGCCATTTCCTCCGCGCTCGTGACGACGGTGGTGGGCCTGCTGGTGGCCATCCCCGGTGCCGCCGCGCATACGGTTCTGTTGGGATCGCTGCGGAAGGTTTCCGCCTTGATCGAGGGTGTCGTCAGTGAATGTGTGGAACGCATCCACCTCGAATACCAGGGCACGGGAGGTGCCGCCTAATGGGTTTCCTCAGAAGAAGACGGCACCGGGAAGGTGCGGCTGACGGCGAAGCTCAGATCGACATGAATTCGCTGATCGACTTGACGTTTCTGCTTCTCGTGACGTTCATGTTGACGATTCCGGCGCTCGAGCAGGGCATTACGATCATGCTGCCGCGGGCGAAGGCGGATACGTTGCCGAGCAAGAACGCGAAGGCCAATACGATTACGCTGGACATCAATCATCAGGTCTATCTGAACAATGCGCCGAAGACGATGGAGGCGCTGGAGGCCGAACTCAAGGAGATGGTTGCCGCCGATCCGGATGTACCCGTGCTGGTGCGCGGCGACGAGCGGCTTGAGTACGGCGAAGTGATGGGCGTGGTGAAGATCGTCTATCGCTCGAAAGTTCGGAAGATGGCGCTGGTGACGGAGGAGAAGTGACCGCCATGGGTGGAGGACTCCTCAAGAACTCGCAGGGTCCGATCAGCGGGCGCGCCATCGTGGGTGCGCTGCTGCTGCATCTTCTGGTTGGACTCGTCATTTGGACGACGGGTGTGTTGACGCGTCCAAAGAAGCAGGAGATCATTCCGATCGACTTGACCGTGGTGCCGCCTTGGGCGCAGCAGACGACCGATCCGGATCCCGATCCCAATCCGCCGCCGAAGCCGCAGACCAGGCCGAAGCCGCAGCCCAAACCCGATCCCGCGCCGGAGAAGAAGATCGAGCCGAAAGTCGACGCGGTGGAGAAGGTGGTGGAGAAGAAGAAACCCGAAAAGCCCAAGCCGAAGGAGAAGATCGACCTGCGCAAGGAGGCGACGCTCGTCAAGACGCCGCCCAAGCCGGCCGAACCGGTCGACTTGCGCAAGGAGGCGACGAAGATCGAACCGCCGCCGCAGATCAAGACGACCGGCAAGGGCACGGCTGCCGAAAAGCCGCTGTCACCTGAAGAGTTCAAGAGGTTGATGAACCAGGGTTATCGCGTCGGCACGCACAACCAGATTGCGGACAACGAGGTGTCGCGCTGTATGAACCTGATCGTCAGAGCCATTCGCCTTGAATGTGAACGGGACGGCATTCGTTGGAATGTCGGACAGCAACCCGTACGGGTTGAGATTTCCTTTGGGGCAGGCGGTCGAATCACGGGCTGCCGCCTGACCAAAAGTTGTGGCGATGCGAAAATCGACCGCCAGGTGATGTCTGCCATTGGGCGACTCGGTGCTGTCGGCGGCCTTTCGTCGACATTCCTCCAGCAGTGTCCGCTTGTTCCCGCGTCGATTGAACCGCTGTGATCTTCGCCTCCTGTGCGCGGGTGATTTTACTTGCCCGCGCCGCAGGGTTGTGATAAGATTTTTAATGTCCGGGGGCATGGTGTCCGACGGACGATCGTTATCACTGTCGAAAAAGGAGTTGAACATGTTTGAATTCAGTCGTCGCAGTTTTGTGGCGAGCCTGGGGGCTTTTGCCGTTGGCAGCG
>JAZUGW010000008.1:0-10497 GCA_045641465.1 Kiritimatiellia bacterium
GGTCCCCGAAACCCCTGCGCCGGAGACACCTGATGCACCGGCCCCCGAGGCCCCTGCGCCGACGGCTCCGTGACATTTTCCATTCTCCATTTTCCATTTTCCATTTGATTGATGACGAAGGCTCTTGAAGATTATCTCGAAGAGATTCACGTGCTGATCCGGGAAGCGGGTGCGGCACGGGTGCGTGATGTCGCGAATGGATTGAATGTGAAGATGCCGAGCGTGGTGAAGGCGATCGCCGAACTCAAGAAACTGGGGCTGGTGACGCAGGAACCCTACGGCAACATCGAACTCACGGAGAAGGGCTGCCGGGTGGCTTCGCACGTGCTGGGACGCCATGTCGTGTTGAAGGCGTTTCTGCAGAAGCTGGGCGTCAGCGAGCGCATTGCCGAGAAGGACGCCTGTTTGATGGAGCACATCCTCAGCGCGGAGACGATGGAACGCGTGCAGGAGTTTCTCGGCGGCGAGCTGCCGAAGCGGTCCCCGACGATTCTCGCGGCGGAGGTGCCGTCCGTTGTTTCGGCCCGGAAGAAAATTTCCACTAACAAGAACGGAAAGAAAAAATGAACGAAAGCAAAATGACGAAATTCAGGTGGATCATCTGCCTGCTCCTGTTTGCCGCGACGACGGTGAACTATCTCGACCGTCAGGTCCTGTCCCTCACGTTCCCGGACTTCATCAAGCCCGAGTTCCACTGGACCGACAATCATTACGGAACGATTACGGCGTGGTTCTCGCTCATCTATGCGGTCGCCTGTCTTTTCGCCGGCAAGTTCATTGACTGGATGGGGACGAAGAAGGGGTACCTCTGGGCGATTTTCGTGTGGTCGCTGGCGGCGTGCTTGCATGCGGGCTGCGGCATTGCCACGTGCTGGTTCGTCGACGGTGTCGACTCGGTGGCGGCGTTGCGCGCCGTGAAGGCCGGTAGCGCCCTCGCGGCCGGTGTGGCCGGCGTTTCGATGTGGTTGTTCCTCGCGTGCCGTATTGCGCTCGCGTTCGGCGAGGCGGGCAACTTCCCGGCCGCCATCAAGGTGACGGCGGAATATTTCCCGAAGCGTGACCGTGCGTATGCGACGTCGATCTTCAACTCCGGCGCGTCGGTGGGCGCGCTCGCGGCACCGCTCACGATTCCGCTGCTCGCGAAGGCCTGCGGCTGGGAGATGGCGTTCATCATCATCGGCGGCGCCGGTTTCATCTGGATGTTCTTCTGGCAGTGGCTGTACAGCAAGCCCGCGCAGTCCAAGTTCGTGAACAAGGCGGAACTCGACTATGTGTCGCAGGACGATGCCGAAGAGGCGTCGGCGAAGCCCGCCGCGGAGGAGGACGAGAAGCCGATCCCGTTTGTCAAGTGCTTCACCTACCGTCAGACGTGGAGCTTCATTGTGGGCAAGTTCTTCACGGACGGCGTGTGGTGGTTCTATCTCTTCTGGGCTCCGGCGTACTTCAAGGAACTCGGTCACGGACCGACCACCCTCGTGGGCCAGGCGCTCATCTTCACGCTCTACTTCATCGTCACGGTGGTGTCGATCTACGGCTGCAAGCTCCCCACGGTGTTCATCAACAAGGGCCTGTTCGGCGGCAACCCGTATATGTGCCGTATGCGGGCGATGCTGATCTTCGCGTTCTTCCCGCTCGCGGCACTCGTCACGCAGCCGCTCTCCGGCGTTTCCGTGTGGTTCCCGGCGATTCTGATCGGCCTTGCGGCCGCCGGACACCAGGCGTGGAGCGCGAACATCTTCTCGACGGTCGGCGACATGTTCCCGAAGTCCACCATCGCCTCCATCACCGGCATCGGCGCGATGGCGGGCGGTCTTGGTTCCTTCTTCATCCAGAAGATCGCCGGCTCGCTCTTCGACTACTCCCTCGGTACGACGGTCGTTGACGGTAAGACGGTCATGATGACGAAGGACCTCCTCGCGCAGGGTGCGCAGTACGCCCGCCCGGCGATGGAGTTCCTCGGATTCGTCGGCAAGCCGGCCGGCTACATGGCGGTGTTCTGCTTCTGCGGTATCGCCTATCTGCTGGCGTGGTTCCTGATGAAGACGCTGGTGCCGAAGTACTCGCCCATCAAAGGGTAGGTAATAGGTTATAGGTTATAGGTTTTAGGTTTTAGGCGATGGGGATTTGATGTTTGGGGGGTTGGTGAATAGGTGAGCATGAAAGAAAGGTAATGCAATGACGATTGAACAGTTTAAGAATGTTTGGGCGAAGGCGGCTGAAAAGACGGCCGCCCGCGAGAAAGACTATTCGCAGCTCGATGCGGCGGCGGGTGGCGACGGCGATCACGGTGAAGCGATCGTCGCGGCGACGAAGGCGCTGGCGGCGGCTGAAGGGGACGATTTCAAGTCCCTGCTCGAAGGCATGGTGGAGCGCCTTGAAAGCGATGTGAGCGGCTCGACGAGCTCGCTCTACGGTACGCTCTTCGAGGGCATGGCCGATGCGGTCGAGGCGGGCAAGACGGAACTGACGGCGACGGAAATCGCGGAGATGTTCGCGGCCGGTCTGGAAGAGCTCGGTTTCGCGACGAAGGCGAAAGTCGGCGACAAGACGTTCATGGACGCCTTGATCCCGGCGATCGAAGCCCTCGGCGCCCATGCTGCGGAAGGCGAGGCGGCGATGTTCGCCGCGGCAGCCGCGGCGGCGAAGGCGGGCAGCGAGGCGACGGCGCAGATGCAGGCCAAGTTCGGTCGTGCGAAGAACCTCGGCGCGCGTTCGATCGGTCCGATCGATGCCGGATCGGCGTCCAATGCCGACATCTGGAGCTGCTTCCAAATGTAAAATGGAAAATGAAAAATGGAAAATGGGTGGGACCGCCGTGGTTGCCGCCCATTTTCCATTTTACCTTTTACATTTTTTCATTTTCCCCCTTGCATTTTGTCCCGTTTTTTGAGATAATATCTAACTGTTCGACCACAAAAGTAGGGTAAATCATAATGAAAGTACGTAGTTCCGTTCGTCGCATTTGCGAGAACTGCCGCATCATCCGCCGGAAAGGCGTGGTGCGCGTGATCTGCACAAACCCGCGCCATAAGCAGCGTCAGGGCTAACAAAAGAGGATAAAACAAACCATGCCAAGATTGATGGGTGTGGATATCCCGGGCAAGAAGCATACGCGTTATGCTCTCCGGTACATCCACGGAATTGGGCCGAAGCGCGCCGATGACGTGCTGGCGGCGTGCAACATCGAGCCGAGCAAGAAGGCCGATGATCTGACGCAGGACGAGATCCATGCGATCACCACGTACATTCAGGACCACTACCGGGTCGAAGGCGATCTGCGCCGTGAAGTGTCGCAGAACATCCGCCGTCTGATTTCGATTGGTTCGTACCGCGGTCTCCGCCACAAGCGCGGTCTGCCGGTTCGTGGGCAGCGTACGAAGACGAATGCGAAGACGCGCAAGGGCAACCGCAAGGCTTCCAGCGCCGTGATCCGCGCCGCCGCCCCCGCGAAGAAGTAAGGTGCGAGGAGTTTAATCAATGAGCGAAGAAAACATCAAGCAGGAAACCGCTGCGGCCCCGGCCCCGGTGGAGACCGATGCGGCGACTCCCGCCGCTGAGGGTGAAGCCGGCGCGAAGAAGGGCCGTCCGCGGAAGTCCATCCCGGCGGGCATTGCCTTCATCCGTTCGACGTTTAACAACACGCAGGTGTCGATTGCCGATGCCCGTGGTGGTGTGATTGCCTGGAGCTCGGCTGGTAAGGCCGGTTTCAAGGGCAGCCGCAAGTGCACGGCGTTTGCCGCGACGATGGTCGCGCAGGATGCCGCCCGCACGGCGTTTGCCAAGGGCATGTCCGAATGCGAAGTCCGCATGCAGGGTGCGGGCGCGGGCCGTGAGTCGGCCGTGCGTGCCATTCAGGCCGCGGGCATTCGTGTCACGATGATTACTGACTGCACGCCTGTTCCTCATAATGGCTGCCGTCCTCGTAAGCGCAGGAGAGTTTAATCATGGGTCGTTATACAGGTTCTCGTTCTAAGATCGCCCGCCGTTTCGGTGAGCCTATCTTCGCGAATGCGAAGACGTCGAAGGCGATCGAGAAGCGTCCGAATCGTCCGGGACAGCACGGTGCGAAGCGCGTGCGCAAGCTTTCCGAATACGGCGAGCAGCTGAAGGAAAAGCAGAAGGCCCGTTTCACCTACGGCATGATGGAGAAGCAGTTCCACCTCTTCTTCGAGCGTGCCAAGGCGATGCAGGGTATCACGGGTCACAACCTCCTCCGTCTCTGCGAGACTCGTTTGGACAATGTGATCTTCCGTATGGGCATTGCGCCGACGCGTGCGGCGGCCCGCCAGCTCGTGACGCATCGTCACGTGACGGTGAACGGCAAGATCTGCGGCATTCCGTCGTATATCGTCCGTGTGGGCGAGACGATCAGCCTCCGCGAGAAGTCGCGTCAGCTGGTTGCCGTCGAGCAGTGCCTCGAACACAGCAAGGTGTCTGTGGCGTGGCTCACGTTCGACCGTGCGACGATGCAGGGATCTCTCACGAGTCTGCCGACCCGCGAGGAAATCCCCGAGAACATCGACGAACAGGCGATCGTCGAATTGTACTCGCGTTAATGTCCGCGGGCTTGACCCGCTATCGTTTAACCATTTAAGGGAGATTTCAATGCCGATTCGTTTGAGTCGTTTTGAAATGCCGAAGAACGTCCAGAAGGACGTGGAAGCATCGAACGGAAACTATGCCCGTTTCGTCGCCGAGCCGTTTGAAATCGGCTATGCGCGTACGATCGGAAACTCGCTCCGTCGTGTGCTCCTCTCGTCCATCGAAGGATGCGCGATTAACTCCGTGAAGATCGAGGGCGTCAGCCATGAGTTCTCGACCATCCCGGGGGTCGCGGAGGACGTGACGGATATCATCCTCAACCTGAAGCGCGTGCTGCTGAAAACGTTCACGCGTGAAACCACCTCGCTCCATCTGAAGAAGACGGGTCCGTGCACGGTGACCGCCGGCGATTTCGCCGAGGAAAACTCCGTGGAGGTTCTCAACCCCACGCTCGAAATCGCCAACCTCGAAGAGGGTGCGGTTTTCGACATGGAGTGCGAGATCCGTACGGGTCGTGGCTTCTGCCTCGCCGAGGGTAACAAGACGCCGGACCAGGAGATCGGTCGCATTGCGATTGACTCGATCTTCTCGCCCGTCACGCGTGTCAACTTCCTTGTGGAGAACTGCCGCGTGGGTCAGCGTACGGACTACGAGAAGCTCATTCTCGACGTCTGGACCGATGGCCGTGTCACCCCGGATGATGCGCTGAAGACCGCGGCTGCGGTTCTCCGTCGTCACCTCGATGTGTTTGTCGACTACTCGAACATGGAACAGCTCGAGATTGACGACACGGAGAAGAAGGGTGCCGACGAGCGTGAACGTCTCCGTAAGCTGCTGAACATGTCCGTGAACGAGATCGAGCTTTCGGTCCGTGCCGCGAACTGCCTCAACAACGCCAACATCACGTCGGTGGGCGAGCTTGCGCAGAAGACCGAAGCGGACATGCTCAAGTACCGTAACTTCGGCAAGAAGTCCCTGAACGAAATCAAGGACAAGCTGAAGGACCTCGGGCTGTGCCTCGGCTACAAGTTCGATGCCGATCTGCTCGAATCCAAGAAGTAATTGTAAGGAAGTTTTCTCATGCGTCACCAGAGAGTTATGAAGAAGTTCGGGCGTTCGATGGAACACCGCAAGGCCCTCATGAAGAGCCTTGTGACGAACCTGATCCTCGCCGAATCCATCAAGACCACGCTCCCCAAGGCCAAGCAGGCTCGCAAGGATGCGGAGAAGATGGTCACGATCGCCCGCAAGGGTCTTGCCGCCGGCAAGCCGGAAGCGGAAGTCGCGGCGCGTCGTCTCGCGTCGGCCCGCCTCCAGCAGCCGAAGGCCGTTCAGAAGTTGTTCGCCCAGATCGCTCCGGCGATGGAAGGCCGCAACGGTGGCTATACGCGCATCCTGAAGCTCGATTGCCGTAAGGGCGATGGTGCTCCGATGTGCATCCTCCAGTGGGTTACCGCCCCTGAGGCCAAGGATCCCGCAGCCGAAACGCCGGCCGCCGAGGCTCCTGCCGCCACGGAAACGGAAGAGGCCAAGTAAGCCTCGCGTGCAGTCTGGCGGCATTCAGCCGCCGAAGAGAATGGGCGTACCCGAGAGGGTGTGCCCGTTTTCTTTATTTGAACCTTTTCTTTGGCGGTGCGTTTAATGGGGTAAGATGAAAATGAACTTCCATTTGAAAGCGTGTGTCAGCCTCGCCGTTTGGGCGTTGGCATTGGGGACGCTTGCGCAGGATCCGACGCGTCCGACCGAGAAGATGGCCGATCAGCTGAAGGCGCGTGCGACCGACACGAGCGCGCTGCGCCTACAGGCCCTCGTCGTGGGGGCCACGGACGACGGTGTGGCGCTTGTCGGCGCGACCGGTGCGAATACGGCGCCGGTCCGGAAAGGTTCGACCATTTCGCCGCGGGTGGACGATGTCGAACTCACCGTACGTGTGCGGTCGATTTCGGTCAAGGGCGTTGAACTCGAGACGTCCAAAGGGGCGGAGCCGCTGTTTCTGTCGGGCTCGTATCAGGCCCTGGCCGCGCCGACGAATCCGCCGCCCGAGCTGCTGCGCTATCTCGAGGCGACCGCCG
The DNA here is from genome assembly GCA_045641465.1 of Kiritimatiellia bacterium. Lineage (GTDB taxonomy): Bacteria > Verrucomicrobiota > Kiritimatiellia > RFP12 > UBA1067 > RUG572. The sequence continues at coordinate 6,615 of JAZUGW010000008.1, forward strand.
TGCCGCTTGAACAGCTGCTGCGTCTCATTTCCGACCAGACGGGCGTGAATATCTCCGCAAGCGAAAAGGCCGCCAAGGACAAGATGGTCTCCATCTTCCTGCGCAATGTTTCTGCGGCCACTGCGGTGGAGGAGCTCTGCCGTACGACCGGACTCTGGTTCCGGCGCGAATCGGGGTCGAACGTCATCCGCGTGACGACGATGGACGAGTATACGGAGAACCTGAGTTCGTTCCGTGAGGAGAAAACCGAGACGTTTACGCTGCTCTATCCGAATGTCGTCGAAGCGGCGGGCGTGATCTACGGACTCTACCCCGATCGTACGCTGCTGTCGCTGGGCGAGCAGGACATTGATGAGGATCCCGAGAACGACCTTTCGCGTCGCTTCCGCCGGTTTCAGATGATTGCGGACAACGGCGGATCCTCCTTCCTCAAGATGGAAGCGCCCGAGGCGTCGACTTCAGGCGGACGAAGCGGATCCGGCGATTTTTCATTCACGCGGGGCGGCGTGCAGGGACGACGCGCGCAATGGGACTGGTTGCGCCGTTCGTCCCGCTTGCGGGGTCTGTCCCCCGCCGAGGCGAAGCAGATTGACCGTGCGCTCGCCGCGTCCGATACGAACCTCTATGAGCGCGTGCGAGGCGAGACCTCCACGCAGGCCGCGAACATCTTCGTGACGATTTCACGCCGCAACAACCTGCTGATCGTCCGCACAAGCGATGCTGCCGCCTTGGAGGCGATTCGCGATCTCATCAAGCGCATCGACGTGCCGACGCCGATGGTGCTGTTGGAAATGAAGATTCTCGAGCTCGACATCGACGACGACTACAACGCGACGTTCCAGTATGCGTTCAACACGCACGGAACGCACAAATGGGGCAGCCATGCGGGACGCGACGGACTCGAACGCGGAACGACGACGGATGCCGCCGGCAATACGGTGGCGTCGCTGGTGAGCCCGTTGCAAGGGGCCTTCAACCCGGCGGCGCTCAACCCGGTGTCGGAAAGCACGATGGCATTTTCGCTTTTGAGCGATTCGCTCAACGCACAGCTTGAGCTGATGGCGCAGGACGGAAAGGTCCGCACGCTTGCGACGCCGACGCTGCTGACGGCGAACAACGAGGTGTCGCAGATCTTCAGCGGGACGCAGTATCCCATCGTGAAGGGCGTGACGGCGGGCGAGACGACGACGACGGAAGCAGGTTTCGACAGGCGTGACGCGACGGTCAACCTCGAATGGGTCGACGTCGGAACGATGCTGCTCGTGACGCCCAGCATCAATGCGGACAAAACGGTGACGCTGCATCTCATCCAGGAGAACTCCGAGATCCCGGCCGAGCAGGTGCGCGTGCCGCTCGACGGCGCCAACATGGGCGCCACGACGCCGATCGACATCGTGCAGTCGCGTTCGCTCGCGGGGACCTTCGTGGCGAAAGACGGTATGGCGGTGATGGCGGGCGGCCTCATCAAGGAGACATGGAAGGAAATCTACACGCGTACGCCCGTCCTCGGTTCGATTCCCTGGGTCGGATTCCTCTTCCGCGGCACTGAAAAGCAGAAGCGCCGTACGGAACTCGTCGTGGTCATCAAGCCGCATGTCATCTCGACGCCGATGGAAGGCGGAAAGATCAGCCAGGAATTGATGAAGGCGCTCTCCGCGCACCCGGCGGCCGACGGCCGTGCGAATATGGGCATCCACTATGGTTCGCCCACCAACAATCTGCCGCCTGCGGTGAAGGATGTTCTCAAGATAGTCAAGTGAAAGTAGAAAAAGAGGCGAAGTGCCGGACAGGAAAACTGGATGGCTCATGCTGATTCGGAGGATTCTGAGATGTCGTTGAAAAAAGGTTTTACGCTGATTGAACTCGTGATGGTCATTGCCCTTATTGCCATTGTCTCGACGCTCGCCGTCGGCAAGATCGGCGATTTGCGGCGGACTGCGTCCCGTAAGGTGTCGGTGGCGAACCAGCTCGCCGTGGGGCGTGCGGTGGAGACGTTCCTTTCGGTCCACAACGGAAAGTTGAACCGTCTCGACTGGCTGATGGACGCCGAGACGCCGCGTGGCGCGGGTTCGTCCGAAGACGGGTTTGGCTACACGCTCACGAACAAGACGGCCGGTACGGAGGGGTATCTCTACATGGGGCCCTGCAAGTCGTCGGCGTTGAGCTGGCCGTTCCCGGAATCCATTACGGAGGCCAATGCGGGACTCACGCCCAATCTGCGTGCGCTGCTCGTGCCCTATACGCTCAATCCGAAGGAAGTCCAGGCGCTCAACAATCTGGGGTTGCGGCTTGTGATGGGCCATACGGTGTGGACCGACAAGGCGCCGCGCAGCGCCTACCGTGAACGCGGTGACGACGGCGCGTATCTTTCGAACGAAGTGGCGATCGGACTTGATCCGGCGCGCTCGGCCTGTGTGGCGACGCAGGTGACGAATGGCCTTTGCGTCGCGGCGGTTTCACCGGTCTGCTCCGTCGGCCGCGAGGTCTATCGCGCGTGCGGGCAGCAACTTCTCGCGACGGAAAAGGACGATGCCTCGTACACGCCCGCCGGCGTGCGAAACGAGTTGCAGGCGACGGGTGGCGTGCTGCTGGCCTTTGGCCTTGGTGCCGAATCGTCGATGATCGGCGTTTCGCAGGGCGGACTCGAAACGGCGCCCTACGCCGAATATCCCTTGCGTAAGTTCTATCGTCAGTACATCCTGCTCATCCGTGTGAACCGGTGGAAGAACGGCGTGCCGATGGCCGAGTTCGCCGGCGTGCTCGACCCCTGCGGCAACACCGTGCGGATGGCTCGCGCCAGTCTGGACAACTGACGATTCCTCTCGCACAGAGCGCTTCGTTTTGCTATAATTCCCCTAAAGGAAAAACGGAGTGTTCGAATGAAAAAGATCTTGATGATGCTGCTGGCGGCAGCAACCGTCTGTAGCGTCTGTGCGGCACAGGCGTCTTTACGCGTGGGATCGTACAACATTCGTAATTCGGAAGGCGACCGGTGGACGTCAAACGATTGGCGTTTGCGGAAGGGCGATCTGGCGGCGCTCGTGCGCAAGATGGATCTCGATGCGTTCGGCCTTCAGGAGGTGCTGCCCGATCAGGCGGACTACCTGTGTGCGCAATTCCCCGACTACACGATGGTGGGCGTGCATCGCGACGATGGCAAGCGCAAGGGCGAGGCGAGTCCGGTATTCTTCCGCAAGTCGCGGTTCGAGGCGATCAAGAGCGGATCCTTCTGGTTGTCGGAGACGCCGGATGTGCCGGGTTCAAAGTCATGGGAGACGGCCTGTACGCGCATCTGCTCGTGGATGTGGCTCAAGGACCGCAAGACGGGCAAGACCTTCTGCTTCGCCAACACGCACACCGACCACGTGAGCGCGCTCGCCCGCAAGGAGGGCATGCTGCTCATCCTGCGGCGCATGAAGGAGTTCGCCGGCGACACGCCCGTCATCTTCACTGGCGACCACAACTGTTTTGAGAATTCGGAACCGGCGCAGGCCGTGGCGAAGGTTCTGAAAAACGCGATCCATATCACAGAGACGCCGCCGAAGGGGCCTTGGCTTTCCTGTCCCGGATTCCGCACGTACAAGAAATTGACGCCGGCAGCCGTGATGGTGAAGCGGACGGAAGCCGAACGCAACCAGCACATCCGCGACTGTGCCCGCATCGACTACATCTATGTTTCGCCCGGCATTAAGGTGAAGGACTACGAGACGTATCCCGACACACGACCCGGACTGAAGGTGCCCCCCTCCGCCCACTATCCCGCGGCTGCAACGATCGAACTTTAATCTGAAAGGAAAATGAAAATGACGTACGAACAGGCGAAGACGCTCCTTGAAAAGAATGGGCAGGAGCAGGTGTTGCGTTTCTGGAAAAAGCTCTCGAA
>JAZUGW010000009.1:0-15763 GCA_045641465.1 Kiritimatiellia bacterium
TCTTCCTCTCTTTCCCGTGTGGCAGGCAGGTTATAGGTTATAGTGAATAACGAATAGTTTCCATATCACCGAATAGGTTCATTTGTCTCTTCATCCGCTAACCTATTCACTATTACCTATAACCTATTCGTTGATATGGAGGTGAGGGGAGTCGAACCCCTGTCCGAAATGGAATCAACCAAACTTCTACGCGTGTAGCCGGCCTTTCATCTCGAAACGGGACTGCCGACAGGCGGGCGATTCCCGAATCATCCACTCGGTTGTACGAGCCTCGAACGCGCGAGCGGAGCGCTTTCGGACAAGTCCTGCTAGATGATGCCGCGGCGGCTTAGCAGGCGTCTGCCGGGCGACATGCGGGCTATAAGTTAGGCCGCGAGAGCGTAATCGTTGTTCGCAATTACTGTTTTTCCCGTTTTTTAACGAGGCCAACGAGAATCCTCGACGCGCGATCTGACCTCAACACATCCCGTCGAAACCGGATCACCCCCTTAAAGAAAGACTTCCTGAAGGGAAAGCGGCGCGCATTATACATCATTTTGAGCATTTAAGTCAAGGGTGATTTATGATAAAATATACGCCATGTTCAAACAACTCATAATTCTTGTTTTTCTCGCGGCCTCCCTTCCGCTCGCCGCGCAGTTGGCGTCGGCCCTTCCAGCGGACCGTCTGGCACTCGCCAAGCAGTTGGCGAACCGCGGTCTCTATGCGGAAGCGCTGAAGGAATTCGAGGCCATTCGCGGCAATCCGGCCGTACCGGGCGACGAGGTCTGCTATCGTCTCGGCGAAGCCTATCGCAGCGCGAAGCGCCCGAAGGACGCCCTCGCCGCCTACGACGAGCTGCTGAAGAAATATCCGCAGTCGCGCTTTGTCGACTTCGCCCGCCTGAACCGTGCGCTCCTCTTGGACGGCGAGGCCCGCACCAAGGAGCTGATGGCTCTCAACCACGTGGGTGCCTCCGAACAGATCCGCGTGACCGCGCTCTATTGGCTGGGCGCCGCGGCCGAGCAGGCCAAGGACCCGCGTTCGGCCCTCATCTGGTATGAACGCGCCGCCGCCCTTTCGTCCACCAACGAAGTGGGCCGCCTTTCGCGTCTGCGCTGCGCCGGACTTCTCGCCGCCTCGGAGGACACCGCCGACCGCCGCAAGGCACAAGCCATCTATCTGGACATGTCGATGGGTGCTGATCAGGCGCTCGCCCAGGAAGCGCTCTATCTCGTCGCCATGCTGAGCTACCGCGAGGGACGCTACAAAGAGGCCGCCGACCTTTTCAACCGCCTCTCGACGCGCTTTCCGCAATCGCCCCGCATGAAGGAATGCCGCCTCTTCGCGGCCTGGTCCAACTACCTGTCGGGACGCTACGCCGAAACCCTCAAGCTCGCCGTGCCGTTGCGCGAGGCCAAGGTCGAGGACGCCTATTATCTGGTGGCCTCATCCTTGCGCTACCTCGAGCGCCGCTCGGACGCACTCGACGCCTACACGCTCGCGCTCAAGGACTTCCCGAACGGCAAGCATGCCGACAGCGAATGGTTCGAACGCCTCAGCGTGCTCGCCGCCAACGGCGACCACAAAGCCATCCTCGCCACGCTCGAGCAGCGTCCGCATCCGCCGAAGCGCATGGCCGCACGTGCCTGGAGCTACGGCTGCGAAGCGGCCATTGCCATCACCAATTTCCCGCAGGCCATTGAGTACGCCCGTCTCGTCGCCGCCGAACCCGACGTGAAGACGGCCTCGAGCGCCGTGCATCGTCTGGCGTGGCTCTATGAAAAGACGAGCGACTGGCCGCGTTCCGCCCTCGCCTACCGTTCGCTCGCCGAGAAATGGCCGGACGATAAAATCGCCCCGCAGGCGCTCTACCAGGCCGGTGTCACGGAAACGCGCGCCGGGCGCCCGGAACAGGCGCGTGCCGACTGGACCAAGCTGCTCGCCAAATACCCCGACTCGCCTTTCGCCGGCGAGGCCCTCGCCTCCCGCGCAATGGCGGAACTGCGCGTGAAGGAATACCGCGCGGCCGAGCGTTCCATCTCCGAACTCGCCACACGCTTCCCCGACCGCGCCAAAACGGCGGAGATGCTCTACTGGTGGGGCGTCGCTGCGAACGGCATCGACGATGCGCCTGAAGCCGAGAAGCATTTCCGCGCCGCCCTCGTGGCCCATCCGACGGCGGAGTTCGAACGCGAGATCAAACTCGAACTTGCGTCCATCCTGCAGAAGCGGAACGAAAAGCAGGAAGCCGCGAAGATCTTCAGCGAATTGCTGAACACGAAGGCCGTCGACCGGTTGCCGCCCGCCACGCTCGCGTGGGTTTCCGAATCGATGCTCGCCCTCACGAACTACACGGCCGCCTTGTCGGCGGCGAAGGTCATCGAGTCGCGCAAGCTCGATGCCGACTGGCAGCAAGTCGGCGCCACATTGGCCGGCATGGCCCACGAGGGACTTGACGAACGCGACGCCGCAACGGCCGCCTACCAGCGCGCCCTCGCATCCGGTGCCCAGACCGTGCGCGGCGCCCAGGCCGCGCTCGCGCTGGGACGCATCGAATCCGCGAGCGGTCTCTTCGACGAGGCCAAGACGCATCTGTCGGACGCCGTCCAGCGTGCCGCCCCCCAGAACCTGCTGGCCCTTCGTCTGCAAGCCTACGTGGCGCTCGCCGCCAACGAAGAGGAACGCGGCGACCTCGCGGCGGCCCTGGGCTATCATATGCTCGTCGGGACCTTGTTCGACGATGCCGAGGTCGTGCCTCATGCCCTCGCCCGTGCCGCCGCCATCATGCGCAAGCAGGGCCGTGCCGCCGAAGCGACCAAGCTCGAGGCCGAGCGCAAACAGCGTTATCCGAAAGCCCCACCTGAGAAATGACGGGAGAAGTGAGTCATGGTAAACAATTATGGCATTGCCGTTGAAGAGGAAGAATCCGAGCGCGCCGAATCGGGAACCCGTGGCGCATTGCTCGCCTTCGTCCTGCTCCTCTCCTGCGCGGCCCACGTGGGATTGATGTACTCCTGTTCGGACTGCGCGTTCGCCCCCCTGCCCGGTGAAGTCAAGACGGACCGCAAATGGACCAAGCAGCTTCCGACCATGCAGGTCAAGAAGATGACCGAGGATCCGCTCGTGCGCGCCCTTCACGAGGCGCGTCCCGTCGCCGCCCCCGTGGTGGAGCAGCAGGAACAGCTTGTGAACCGCCTCGCCCCGGTGACGGAAAGTTCGCTCACGCCGGAACTACCGCGTGCCGCCTCGACGGCACCGACGGCCGACACCATACCCGAACCGGCCAAGGCAGAAGCTGCAGCCTGGCAGCCCCGCCAGGAGATCGCCGCCATCGAGGTCCCGGTCGTCAAGGACGAAGAGGCCGCCCTTCCGCGTCTCGTCATTCCGAAAGTCGACCGCGTCGCCAATGCCGCCGACATCGTACCGGCATTCGATCCGGCCATCCTGCCCACCGGACCCGATGGCGACGGCAAGGGCGGCACCACGCGTGTGCCTAAGGCCACCTCGCTTGTCGCCGCCGTCGAGGAGGCGAACAACGTCGGCATCGCGCCGATCGCCCCGCCGGCCGTACTTCCCCCTCCTCCAACGGGACTGGGCAACGGCGGTGCCACGGGGGCCAACCCGCAGCAGTCGTTGACGGCGATCGCCGCCGCCGAAAAGGCCTCGCTGACAGCCGACCTCAAGTCGGATGAAGCCAAGAAGGCCGAAGAAGCCGCCAAGAGGCTCAAAGAAACGGCCGCCACCAAACCGCCACCGGCGCCCGATGCCGCGGCGACTGTGGACGAGAAGGTCATCGCCCAGGAAAAGGAAGCGGTCAAGACCCTGCGCGACGAGACCGCCGTGCAAGGTGCGCCCTTCGACAAGAATGTCTCTTTCGGACTCGGTGCCTGGGTTGATCCCGCCCACCCGAAGGAGAAGTATTTCCGCCTGACGATGAACAGCAAGTCCGACAATCCGCTGCCGGTCATTTCAAAGGACATCGTCTATCTGCTCGACGCATCCGGGTCGATTGCCAACGACCGTCTGAAATACTGCCGTAAGGCCGTCTCGAAAGCCTTGACCCTGCTGAATACGGGCGACCGTTTCAACATCATCGCCTTCCGCGACAAGTTCACCTACGCCTTCAACGATGTCGCCTGGAAGGAAGTCTCCGAAAAGTCGCTCGACCAAGCCGAGGAATTCATGTTCCATCTCACCGCCCATGGTCAGACGGATGTCTTCCGCACCTTGCGCGGCGTGCTCGCCATGCCCCGCGATCCGGCACGTCCCGTCGTGGCGCTCGTCATCACCGACGGCGAAGCGACAAGCGGCATGACGCAGAGCGCCGAAATCATCTCGAAGTTCAACGAGCTCAACGGCGGCCTCATCTCCGTCTACATGTACGGCGTCAAGGAAAACGCGAACGCCTACTTGATGGACATGGTCACACGCGGAAGCCGTGGCAGCTGGTACCGCCACGAAGGCATGCGCTGGACGGCGGCCAGCGGCATCCCCACGCTCGCCAAGAAGTTCGAGCGTCCCGTACTCACCGACATTTCGGTGCTCTTCGCGTCTTCCTCGCGCGCCGAAACCTATCCGCAGCTCGTCTCGCATCTCTGCGAAGGCGAACCGCTTGAAATCTACGGGAAGTGTCCGGCCGATCAAAAGGAACTCGTCTTCTCCATGCGCGGTCTGAACGGCGCCAAGGTTTACGAGAACGTCTTCCGTCTCTCGTTCGGCGAAGCCCAGCCGCTAAAGGATACGACGCGCACGGAATGGGCCCAACGGCGTATGTACGCCCTCATCGCGGCCTACACGCAAAAGCCCGATCCGCAGCTCAAGCGCGAGATCCATGCCTTTGCCAAACAGTATCAGATTCAAATTCCCTACGAAAAGGAAATCAAGTGATTTCGGAATCCCCTGCGTTCGACACTGTCGAGGACTGCCTCGCCGCGCTTCGCCGTGGCGAGATCATCGTGGTGACCGACGACGAAGACCGCGAAAACGAGGGCGACTGCATCTGCGCCGCCGAGTTCGCCACACCTGCAAACGTCAATTTCATGGCGAGCCATGCCAAGGGCCTCATCTGCATGCCGATGTCGGCGGCCTGGTGCGCGAAGCTCGATCTGCCGCAGATGGTCACGACGAATACGGACAACCATCAAACGGCGTTTACCGTCTCGATCGATGCCGCCGAGACAACGACCGGCATCTCCGCAACCGAGCGTTCGATGACAGCACTCGCGACCGTGCGAGACGGAACACGTCCTTCGGACTTCCGTCGTCCCGGCCACATGTTCCCCCTTCAGGCGCGCGCGGGCGGCGTGTTGAAGCGCGCCGGCCACACGGAGGCGACCGTCGACCTCTGCCGTCTCGCCGGACTCAAGGAAGTCGGCCTCTGCTGCGAAATCATGAAGGACGACGGCACGATGGCCCGTCTGCCCGAGCTGACGCGCTTCGCTGCGGAACACAAGCTCAAGTTCATGACGATCGCCGATCTCATCGCCTATCGCCGTCGAACCGAAAAGCTGGTTGAAAATGTTGTCGAGGAAGTCGACCTGCCGACCGACTGGGGTCACTTCCGCCTGCGGATGTACAAGTCCCTCACGACCGGACTCGAACACCTGGTCCTGCTCAAGGGCGACTACGCGAACGGCGAACCCGTGCTCGTGCGCGTTCATTCGGAATGCTTCACGGGCGATGTGCTCGGCAGCGAGCGATGCGACTGCGGCCACCAGCTGCACAACGCCATGCGCATGATCGAGCGCGAGGGTCGCGGCGCGATTCTCTATATGCGCCAGGAAGGACGCGGCATCGGGCTGCAGAACAAGTTGCGTACCTATCACCTGCAGGAAAACGGACTCGACACCGTCGAGGCCAACGTGCGCCTCGGCTTCGCCCCCGACCTTCGTGAATATGGCGAGGGTGCCCAGATTCTCGAAGATCTCGGCATCCGCCAGATCCGCCTGCTTACGAACAACCCGTGCAAGGTCAAGGGTCTCGCCGGCTACGGTATTGAAATCACCGAACGCGTACCGATCGTCGTGCCCGCCAACGAACACGACAAGCGCTATCTTGAAACGAAGAAAGAACGCATGGGCCATCTGATCTGACAGTCAGATGCCCAATGGCGTAGGGCTAGAGATTCGCGGCGGGAAGAGAAACTGACGTGACGTCTTCCGTTGTGATCTGTTCAAGGACTTGCTCCGTGAGATCAGCATAACCGGCGAGACGCGCCGCTTGATGTTCGATCACATGCTCGAAGAGGTTCCGCACAAAACGGCCGTTTCCAAATGTACGGTCACGTCTTTCCACGGCCTCCTGCAATCGCGTTCGCAACGATTCTTGCGCACCCGTGGTACAGAAGTACTGGTTCTTCTCTGCATAGGCCAGAAAGATGGCCTCCAACTCGTCCACCGAATAATCAGGAAACTCGATGTAACGTGTAAAACGCGACTGCAAACCGGGATTGGATTCAATGAACTGGCGCATCTCGTCCGTATAACCGGCCAAAATGACAACGAGCCGATCGCGGTCGTCTTCCATTCGCTTCAACAACGTGGCAATGGCCTCACCCCCGAAATCTTCCTTCCCGCCGGCCACAAGCGAATAGGCCTCGTCGATGAACAGTACACCGTCCAGGGCAGAATCGATCACCTTATTGGTCTTGACCGCCGTCTGCCCGACATACTCGGCAACGAGCCCTGCACGGTCGACCTCAACAAGATGTCCCTTTTTCAAGACGCCCAATTCTTTATAGACACCCGCGACAATCCGCGCGACCGTCGTTTTTCCCGTTCCCGGATTGCCTGTAAAAACGCAGTGGTACGACATCGGCGCGACTTTCATACCCCGGCTCACCCGCACGTTACGAATATGCGTCATGTCGGCCAGCTGCCGTACCGCCTGTTTCACGGACGCCAGACCGATGAGCTCCTCCAACTCTTTCGACGGGAATTCGACCACGTTCGACGTTGCCACACGTTCCGCTTCTTGAGCCGACCTCGTCCCGGTACCGACGTTTTCCTTCATCTGCATGATCTTGGCAAGCCACGCACTTTCCGAAGGCGAGATCTTCCCATCGACTTTCGCCACAGACGAGAGCCATCGGTAGATCAAGACCAAGTAACGTCGTGCGATGTCATGATCCGCCTCGTCGCGATCGAAAATCAACCGCAGAAGCAAATCGTCCTGATGCCCGTCAACATGAATCGACCGACGGAATTCGGCAATGACACCGCTCATCAACTGAACCAGCTCGTACCGTTTCTGAGGATTTCTCCAAAAATCAAGCGAGAGCGTCGTTTCAATGTTTAAATAATCCCAAGCGATCTGGCTCATCGTAATCATCAATCCAAGCCCTTCAGGAGTTCTGAGCTGCTGAAGGTTGTAGCCGAGTCCTTGATAGCACTTGAAGAGATCGTCCAGGAAACAGAGCGCCAGGCCCTTGTTGGCGAAGGGAAGCGGATAGTCTCCCTTGATTTCCAAGCCACCAACATGATCGAAAATCTCCTTAGTTTCCGGCATCCGATCAATCAGACGGATGAACGACAGAAGATTCTCCGAAGCCGTCCAAATCAGATCAGCCCGACCGCCAGTCTTCCAAAATGGGTGAATTTCCTTTTTCGGTTCAATGCGATCATGTCTTGAGGCCCGATAAACCGCAACACAAACACAGATGATACCGATGAAGACGGCGGATAGGCTAAAAGCAACCATGGCACCCCCTTCTACACAACTAGACCGGCAACAGCTCGCCGAGCTTCATTCCATGCGAGGCCTTCACGAGAACAATCGTTTCTGGCCGGAGCAATGCGCACAGTTTCTCGCGCGCTTCGTCCAATGTCGCGACACAGTGTACAGCACGTGCTTTTTCAGCCGCCGCCGGTGCCATCATGCGGACGGCGCTTTCACCGACAAAGAGCAATTCGTCTAAGCCGAGCTCGCCGGCACGCAGGCCGACTTGACGATGAAGCGCATCCGACTGCTCGCCCAGCTCGAACATGTCACCCAAGACGGCCACACGCCGCATGTGCGGCTCGAGCGAAAGTTCCGCGAATGTCTCCAGCGCGGCGATCATCGAGGTCGGATTCGCATTGTAGGTATCGTCGATCCAGGTGACGCCGTCGCGCGCCACCACGCGCCACCGACCGCCCGGCAAGGTGAAGTCCTGCAGCGCCGACAAGCACTGGTCAAGCGTCACACCAAACGCCCGCGCACACCCGAAGGCAATCAACGCATTCGAGATATTGTGTCGTCCCGGCAACCGCACACGCAACGCCGCCTCGAAGGCTTCCGCTTCGGCATCCTGCGCACTCACCGTCACCACGGGCACACGGCACTTGGCAACGAGCCGATCGTAGCGGTCGTTTTCGTGGGCCAGCACGGCGAAGGACTTGTGTCCCCGCGGGGCGGAAAGGCGTCCAAGCGCTTCAAAGAGCGTGCCCTTCTCATCGGCGATTCCATCCTGCGTCTTGAAGAATTCGATGTGGGCCGTTCCGATGGACGAAATCTCGCCGACATCGGGCTGCGCCAGATCGACGAGATATTTGATCTCGCCCGGATGGTTCGTTCCCATTTCCACCACAAGGAAGTCCGCATCGGACGGCGCGCACAACAACGTGATCGGCACGCCGAGATCGTTGTTGTAGTTGCCTTCCGTGGCGTGTACGCGGAATCCGCCCGCGCGCAGAAACGCCGCCGTCAGTTCCTTTGTCGTCGTCTTTCCCGCCGAACCCGTAATGCCGATCACAGTCGCCGAAAGCGTCTCGCGATAGGCCTTCGCCGCAATCGGCAGCGCCGCCTTGGGATCGGCCACACGAACGAGGGGCTGTCCCGGTTCGGCACCTGTCCAGTCGGATCGCACAAGCGCCGCCGCCGCACCCCCCGCGAGCGCCTGCGCGACAAACTCGTGTCCATCGCACTTCGCACCGGGGAAGGCCATATAAAGACAGCCCGGCGTCACCTTGCGCGAATCGAAGGTCACACCCGAAAACGTTTCGGGGACAGGCCCCTCGACAACCGCACCCATCCAAGCCGCAAAATCGGCAAAACGGATTCCCTTCGACATGGCTGTGACGCCGGACATTACCCGATCCTACTTACTTGTTGAACATGAACTCGACCACGTCGCCGTCCTGCATCTCGTATTCCTTGCCTTCCGGACGCAGCACACCGGCCGAACGCGCACCGGATTCACCGTTGTACTTGACGTAGTCGTCGAACGCAATGACCTGCGCACGAATGAAGCCCTTTTCAAAGTCCGTGTGGATCACACCCGCGCATTGCGGTGCCTTCCAGCCGCGATGGAACGTCCAGGCACGCACCTCCTTCGGACCCGCCGTGAGGAAGCTGGCGAGTCCGAGCGTATGGTAGGCGAGCTTGATCGTGCGGTCGAGCGAACTCTCCGTGAGGCCGTAGCTGCCAAGGAACTCCTTCGCCTCTTCGTCGGAAAGCCCCGCGAGGTCCGCTTCCATCTGCGCGCAGATGGTGACCATTTCGCAACCCTGCTTGTCAGCATACGCCTTCAGCGCCGCCACATGCGGATTCGCCGACGGATCGGCCAGATCATCCTCCGCCACATTCGCGCAGTAGATCGTCTTCTTGTCCGTGAGGAAATGCAGATCGCGCAGAACGGGCAGAATGGCATCGCCCTCGCCGCGCGGGAACGTGCGCACCGGCTTGCCGTCGCCCAAATGCGTCAGCAGCGCCGTCATCGCGTCGAATTCGGGACGCTTCTTCGGATCGCTCTTCGCCTCGTTGCGCGTCTTGTCGCAGCGCTTCTGCAGCTGCTCCATGTCCGCGAGAATCAACTCCGTCTCGATGACCTCCGCATCACCGGCGGGGTCGATCGGCGCGGACTTGTTTCCGCCCTCCTGCACGTGGATGATGTCGTCGTTTTCAAAGCACCGCACGACATGCAGAATCGCATCGCATTCGCGGATGTTCGCCAAAAACTTGTTGCCGAGGCCTTCACCCTTCGACGCGCCCTTGACAAGCCCTGCAATATCAGTGAACTCCACCGTCGCACGGATGATCTGCGCGGGATTCACAATCTTCGCGAGCGCCTCCAGGCGCGCATCCGACACTTCGACAATCGCCGAATTCGGCTCGATCGTGCAGAACGGATAGTTCTCCGCCGCCGCCTGCTGGCGCTTTGTAAGTGCATTGAAAAGCGTGGACTTGCCGACATTCGGCAAACCGACAATACCGACTGAAAGACTCATTTGGGTTCTACCTGCCTTCTCTTAATTAAGACAAGTATATTTTACCATAATCCGCCCATTCGGCAAAGCGCAATCACACGAAGATTAAGCTTAGCGGAGAAGGAAGAGCGTTGGGTCGAGGGCTCGCTGCCAGGAGAAATTGACATCATCGATTCCCAGGGCGGCGGAATTCGTCACACGATCCCGGCGCCATCGCAACAGCAGCACTTCTCCCGGACGAAGCCGCAAGCCGTCGAGCGTCCCCGCCTGACGTTTCTCGAGCGGCAGGTCTTTCCCGCTTGCCAACTCCTCGCCACGGCCAACCGCCGGCGTGGTGAATGTGAGTCCCTCGACCGTCGTCCACGCACCGTCGGCATCGACCCCGACCAGCGCATTCGTCACCAGCCATTCGACCAGGACATCCTGCGCCGCCTTGTTCTTGAATCCGAACTGCCGTCCCGTATACGCCAGTTCGAACTGATTGAAACGCCGCGTCGTGTCATTGGTGAACGCCACCCCGCAGACGGCCACGCGGCTCGTACTCGCCACGTTCATGCCGAGTGCGTAAGTCGACGTCATCCCGTTCGTCGCCCAATAGGCATAGAACCCGCCCGTTGCCGTGGCACCGTTGTTGCGTTTGAGCGTGACCGGGGCGATACCGTCTTGAAACGCCTGCCACGGACCCAGCGTCTCGCCGTTGACCCAGTCGTGCGTATTGCCGCTTTTCGGGAACAGCTCGGCACACGCGTCGAAGGTCTCCGTCCACAGGCCATCCCCCAAGTCGGAAATCTTCAGCGCCGTCGTCGCAACAGCCGGCGGCGGTGGAGGCGGCGGTTCGATCGGCGCGGGCGGTTCGGACGGCAACAAGCCGAATCCCGCCCCGACCACGTAGGGATTGGTCCGCGTGTTTTCATTCCGCTGCGAGACGATCTTCAAGAGATGGATGTCGTCCTCGGCAGAAAACGAAAGTACGTTCGTCGTAAAAATGTTGATGACGCGATTCGTCAGATTCGCGACTTCATGGAGATGTGTGGCGTCAGATCCCGCAAGAACCCGAAAAGAAGGTCGTGGCGAATTGGACGACGTGAACGAGACGACGACCGTCGCCGACGTCGCTGCAAGATCAGTCGTTGGACTGACAATCGCATCGCCGTCGTTGACGAATTTTCGTCCTCGATCGCGATTCCATTCGGTTGCGCCGAAATCCCATCCGGGTGGCGTCTTTTCCTCGCGGAAGTCAATGAACCCTGTCTCACCGATCGCCGTTGCGCTAAGGAGCAGGCCGAGTACAACGCATGAAGTATACTTATTCATCATGCTGACATTGTAGCACAGAAAAATCGGGCGTTCAAGCCCGATTTATCTGTTCACATGGACATCCCGCCGCGAGGATCAGCCTTGCGCGTCAACGAGGATCTGCGCGAGATCGTCGTCGCGTGTGCGCGTTTTGAGGATGAACCCGCCGGGATGGGCGAAAAGCGTGTAGGGCTTGCCGATGCAACGCGCGAAGTCAAGGCGCGGGTCGTCAAGACAGCGCATCAGCGAATAACCCTCGCCCCGACTGTCGCGCAGGAGGATACAAGCCGGATGGTTTTCGCGGATCCAGGCTTCCGAGCAACGCGAGATTTCCTCCGACAGGCACGCGGTCATATCCGCCACGGGCAATCCCGCGATTTCGCGCAACACGATTTTCGGACCGATCGCGCGCCAGCAGCGACGCGTCAGATCCAATTCGTTCGCCAGCGTAATCGTCAACTTCTGACGGAGCGTCGAATCATCGGCAAAACGCCGGATCACCCAATCGCCCAGCGGATTGGCAACGAACCCCGCCAGCGATTCCGGCGGCGCGCCGAGACGCATCGCGGTCTGGAAAGGTCCCAGCACGTCGATGTCATTCCAGGCCACGTACCACGGACACAAGATGCGCATTTCCTCATCGACGCCCAACCATTCGCCAAAGAGCCGGAACGCGCATTTCGGCTCTTCGGCACGCGAACGCTGGTGATGGTCGAAGTCGAGCCGGGCCGGATCGTGCACACCGCCGACATCCAGCACGAGCGTCTTCAGATCGTCGAGCTCCGCCGGTTTGGGATTGCGCCGTTCGATGGCGGCATCGTGCGGCACGCCAAAGGCAAACGCCATGGCACAGGCCATGATGTCGTCCATGTGGGCGAGTCCCCCATGGACGACGATCTTGCGCACGCGCCCCAGCGCAGCGACGGCTTCAGGATTCAGTTCGCTCACTTGCCGCAGACTTCCTTGAAGTACGGCAGAACGGACTTCAACCAGATTTCGCGATAGCCGGCTTCATTCGGATGGCAATGGTCCGGCATCCACTTCACATTGTCGCCCTTCTCGTCCAGGAACTTCGCATTGAAGTCGACCCACACCACGCGCTTGCCATCCGCATACGGCTTGACGAGCGCATTGGCCTTTTCATTGTTCATGCGGTTCCAATGCTTCGGATTGTTGCCGAACGGGAAGATCGGCAGCAGCAGCACCTTCGCCTGCGGCTGCTTCTGCGCAATGATGTCGAGCACGCGACGAATGCCGGCGGCGATGTCCTCCGGCTTGTCCTTGCGGTGCCACGTGTTGTTCGTGCCGATCATCAGCATGATGCACTTGGCCTTGTAGCCGTCGAGTTCGCCGTTGAGGCCACGCCAGACGAGATGCTCCGTACGGTCGCCGCCATAGCCGATGTTGAGGACCTTGTACGTCTTGCAGAGCTCCGCATAGACATTCTTGCCCTTGCCTTCCCAGCCGTGCGTGATCGAGTCGCCAAAGAAGACGAGATCGATCTCGCCCTTCGAATCGGCGATCTGGTTGCGATTGCGCTGCAGGCGGTCAAGCCACCAGTCGCGCGAAGCGAACCCTTTACCCACGCGCGAAGTCGGCACCACGGTCACACCGCCCTTTTCCGGCGGCTGTGCGCCCGCCTTCGCCACAAGGTTCTTCGGCGGCGGCAGCTTGCCATCCGACAACGCATAGTCGATGTACGGCTTCACCCCTTCGTACCAAACCTCGTAGCCGGCCGGCGACGGATGGAGCAAGTCCGGGAACATCGCACGCGGCAGCGTGCCGTCGGCCGCCAGGAACTTATCCGCCAAGTCGCACCAGAACACGTTCTTGCCATCTGCGAACTTCTGGATTTCGCGGTTGACGACATCATTGCGCAGACGGCATCCGTCGTCGGCCTTCGCCCCGCGCGGGAAGATCGCCGTCAGCACGATCTTCGCCTTCGGCTGCTTCGCGTGGATGGTCCGCAGAATCTCGCGGATGCCCAGAATCGTATCCGCCGGCGTTTCCTTCGCCTGCGGGAAGTGTCCCGTATTGTTCGTGCCGATCATGAGCAGGATGCACTTGGCCTCGTAGCCGTCCAGCTCCTTGCCCTCGTTCAAGCGCCACAGCACATGTTCCGTGCGGTCCGCGCTCGTCCCGAGATCGAGCATCTTCATGTCGCCTTCAGAGAAATACTTCTTGAGCTGCGCCTTGCCGTTCGTCTCCCAGAAATGCGTGATGGAGTCGCCGATGAACACGACCTTGGCACCCCCGTTCTTGACCTGCTGCATCTTCTCGTTGTGGCGCCGCATCTGCCACGAATTCGGATTGCCGCCCCAGGGATCGTGCGAAAGCGCACGAATACCGCCGAACACCGTTGTCGCGGCGACCAGCGCCGAACAGGCCAACACAAACTTCAACTTCATTTCATCGACTCCTTTTTTGATTGAAAATCTCATTCCTTCTCTTTCGGGAACGGCTTGCCGGCGCCGAGATTCTCCGGATACTCCTCGCCCTTCGCCTTCGCCCGATCGGCCGCCGCCGTGTCACCGCGCGCACGCGCCGCGGCCTCCTCGCCCTTCCAGGCGTCCACCCAGATCGCGTGCGCATTGTCCGCACATTCGGACGGCAGAATCCGCACTTCTTCCAGGAACTTGACGGCATCCATAAAACGCCCCAGCTTGACGAGCGCACGTGCATACGCCATCTGCAGGGCGTTGCGCGCCGGATCAAGCGCGAGGCCTTCCTGCGCCACGCGGCACATCGCCTCGGGCGTTCCTTCCTTGTCCTCGAGATTCGCCAGGTCGCGGTAGGCACGCCATGTTTTCTTGATGGACAGCGCCTTCTGCAGATCGGCCCGACGCGCCGCGCCTTTCCGGCGCGAGGCCCGATACTGATAGAACACATCTTCGTCCGGTGTGTTTTCAAGCGCCTCCAAAAGTTCATCCGCCTTCTGCCCCTCACCATTCGCCGCATACTGCACGGCCGCCCAATAGCGGAACTTCCAGCTTGTCGCCACGTCGACCGCCCAAGCAAGCGCAGCACGCGTTTCACGGCGGAACGGGAACACATTCGCCGCCGGCAGTTTCGCCGCCACCAGGAGCTCCAGCGCCGACTTCTGCGCCTCTCCCTTGCGCGAGAGGATGTAAGCCGTACGGATGCGCGCGATCGGGTCGTTCCACGCCCAACCGAAAAGTTCCAGCGCCTCCTCGTCGAGTCCCGCCTCTTCATACCAGGACCCCAGCTCGAGCAGCGTCTGATTCGGCAGTTCGCACCGCAACGAACGCGGGAAGTCTTCGGAATCCTCGCCCAGTTTCTTCAATTCGTAGCGGACGCCCGCCAGCAGCGGATACTCCGCCACGAGTTCACGCGCAGCCGAGAGCGCCGCCATCGGACAGTTGATCTTACGAAAGATCGCAATCTGCAGCAGCCGGGCATCCAGGTTGTCGGAATTCTCCATCGCCCGACCGACCACATGCAACGCCTTGAGCCAGTTCTTGGACCGCATTTCGGCCTTGGCGAGCAGCACATAAGCCGGCGTCCGGTACGTCGGCGAAAACGCCGCCACGCCCAAACGCTCCTTGGCCGTCCCCAAATCGTCCTGCGCAAGCGCGGCCAGACCGTCCAGATAGTTGGCCTCGGGATCGTACGTGTTGATCGCAAGCGCACGAACCGCAAGTGCGCGCACTTCGTCATAGAGGCCGCGACGGGCCTGCAGGCCCGCCAGCACATCCAGCGCCGGTACGAGGTGCGGATCCAGCGCAAGGCTCGCGCGCAGTTCGGCTTCGCCCTTCACGTCGTCGCGCTCACGCACCGCCTGCTCGCCGCGCAGGTAATGGCCGTACGCCGTCTGCCAGTTGAAATTCGTCGGCATCTCAAGCGGACGATGCACGTACTTGTTTGGATCGAGCTTGGCCTTGAGCGTGTTCTCGTCATGGGTGTATCCCCAACGCTCGACATAGGTATCCGTCACGCCCGGGGCGAACGTCGGATGCTTGAACGGCGTCCGCCAGGTCTCGCCGCCCGGCTGGTGGAAGCAGCGTCCGCTCTGCAGCTCGACATACTGGCCGTCGGTGTCGGTCAGCAGGTCCTCCCAGATGCCGCCCTGACGCGACAACGCCCACAGCCAGATCTTGCGTCCGTATTTGTCGTACGGCGGATTCTCGTGAATGGATCCAAATCCCAACTCCGGCCACCACACGGCATAGAACGAATTGTCGCCGTTGACGACATGATACGACTTGTGAGAACCGAACGCGTTGTTGCCATACTGCGAGAGGTCGCGTCCTTTGGCATCGAACGGCCAGTCGTGCGCATCG
>JAZUGW010000010.1:0-6748 GCA_045641465.1 Kiritimatiellia bacterium
AATGCGCAGACCGTGCTGACGGTTGTCGATGCGCTCGTCGCGCATGCGGGATTCGTCCTTCGCGAGGCGGACGTGGTGAAAGGCCTGGAACGCGTCGTCTGGCCGGGCCGCTGCCAGAAGATCGAGGTGGAGGGCGTGACGGTTTTCGTCGACGGCGCGCACAATCCGGACGGGGCCACGGCGCTGTGCCGCGCGTTGAAGTCCGTCGGTGTCGGTGCGGCGAAATCCGTGGGGCTCATCGCGGGCTACTGCGGCGACAAGGACGTGCTGGCGCATCTGCGGGTGATGCGGACCTGTGCGGCGCAAAGCTGGGCGACGCCGATTCGCAACGCGCGTTCAATGGCGTCCGACGCAACGGCTGCGTGCATGCGCGAGGCCGGGTTTGCGCGTGCGACGGCTTGTGCGAGTTTTGCGGATGCGTGGACGCAGGCGCTTGCGTGGGCGAAGGCGAAAAACGGGACGTTGGTCGTCTGCGGTTCGCTTTTTCTGGCGGGCGAGGCATTGGTGGCGTTGAATGCGTTCCCGTGGCTGGTCCGTGCGCCCGACGCGAACGAGAGTTCCCTCCATCCGTCCTCATGACTTTCCTCATTTTCCACTTGCGATTTTCTCCAAAAAAAACTATAATAAATGACATTCAAAACACCCGAAGAAGGATTAACATGAAAAAAGTTCTGATGGCTCTTTCCGTTGCGTTCGCTTGTGTGGCAGTTTCCGCTCAGGAGGCGGCTCCCGCGCCGGCGGCGAATCAAGTTGTGACGAAGGCTCCGGCGACCAAGGCGTCTTGGCCGGTGTGGTTGGCGTTCAATTCGGCCGAGGATATCGACGTGGTCGGTGTCCGTTTCACGCTGCCCTATGGCAAGTGCGAGGGCGTGACCGGTTTTGACCTGGGCGTGTATGGCAGCTGCCGTTACTTTGAGGGTGTCCAGATCAACATCCTCCGTAACGAAGTGAAGGACATCATGGCGGGCTGCCAGGTCGGCGTCTACAACTCCGCCGGCCGTGCGGATTGCCTGGGTGTTCAGGTCGGTCTCTTCAATGAAGCGCGTACGATGCGCGGTGTGCAGGTCGGCATCATCAACCTCGCGGACAGCATCTACGGCGTTCAGGTTGGCTTGATCAACCGTGCCGAGACGGCGTATGGTTTCCAGGTCGGTGGCGTCAACGTGATCCGCGAGAGCGACCTTGCGTTCTGCCCGTTGATCAACATCGGCTACGACATGCTGTTGCCGGTTTTCTGATTCTGAAATGAACGTCCGTCCCTTTTCTGCGCTTCGTCCGACGCCGGTTCAGGCGGCCCGTGTGGCCTCCGTTCCGTACGATGTGGTAGATACGGCTGAGGCTCGTCAGCTGGCTGCTGGAAACCCGGTGAGTTTCCTCCACGTCTCGCGTCCCGAGATTGACATGCCCGAAGGGACGGATTGTTCATCACCTGCCGCGTATGCCCAGGCGAAGAAGGCGCTTGACGCGCTTCGTGCAGAGGGCACGCTGGTGCAGGATGATGTGCCGCGTTTCTATGCCTACCGTCAGATCATGGGCGACCATGCCCAGACGGGGCTTGTGGCGACCTTTGACACGCAGGACTATCTCGCGGGTGTTCTGAAACAGCACGAGAAGACGCGGAAGGACAAAGAGGACGATCGCACGCGGCACATCGAGATTCTCCAGGCCCATACAGGGCCGGCGTTCTTGACCTACAAGGACGATGCGCGAGTCGACGCGATCATCGCCGCCGCGTGTGCGGGTGTGCCGCGGGATGATTTTACAGCGTCGGATGGTATCCGTCACACGGTGTGGGAGATCCCGACCGAAGCGAATGATTCGCTGGTGTCGCTCTTCGCGCAGATTCCTGTCGCCTATATCGCCGATGGGCATCATCGCAGTGCGGCGGCGAGCCGCTATGCGCAGGCGAATGGTTTTGCCGGCGAGACCCGGTGGTTCATGGCCGTGGCGTTCCCGGCTTCGCAGTTGCGGATTCTCCCCTACAATCGTCTGGTGGCGGATCTGAACGGTTTGACGGCCGAAGCGTTGTTGGCGAAGGCGCGTGACGTGTTCACGGTGACGGCGGTGAACGACGGAACCCCGGCTGCGGCGCGTCATGCGCGTCTGTATGTGGCGGGACAGTGGTATGATTTGGCTTGGGAGGTCCCGGCGGGAACGGATGTGGTTTCGTCGCTGGATGTCTCCGTGTTGCAGGATCGTTTCCTGGCGCCCGTGTTGGGGATCGACGATCCGCGAACCTCGCCGCGGATTTCCTTCATGGGCGGTGTGCGGGGCCTTGACGAGTTGCGGGGGCGCGTCGACCAGGGGCGTGCCGCAGTTGCGTTTTCGATGTATCCGGTGACTGTGGGCGAAATGATGGCAATTGCCGATGCCGGGGCGATTATGCCGCCCAAGTCGACATGGTTCGAGCCAAAGCTCAGGTCGGGACTTTTCGTACATGTCATGGTTTAAGCGCAAGTGGAAACGTTTGCTCGTGCGGATCCTGCGCGAGAAAGCGCCGCCCTCGTTCATTGCGCGGGGTTGGGCGATTGGCATGTTCTACGGGTGTACGATTCCCTTCGGATTCCAGTTGGTGCTGTCTGTTCCGACCGCGCTGATCATGAAGGGCAGCAAGGTGGGGGCGGTTCTGGGGACGCTGATCACGAACCAGTTTACGATCTTCATCATCTATCCGGTTCAGTGCTGGTTGGGCAATCGTCTGCTGGGGGGCGACCTTTCATACGGGCACATCGTGGCAGCGTTGAAGGAAGTGGTTGCCGAGCAGAGCTGGAGCAGTGTGTTGCAACTGGGAAGTGGCCTTCTGGAGGCGTTCTTCCTGGGCGGATTCATACTTGCGGCGGTGCTTGTGCCGATTACGTACATTGGCATCTACAAATTCGTGAATTTTCATCGCGCGCGTAAAGCGATGCGTCAGAAGCGGCGTGCAGAACGCCGGAAAGAGAAGGAACTGAAAAATGGAAACGCCTGAAAAGAACCCTTTCGATGAACGTTTGGCGGATCTCGCCGGTGCGGTGCGTCGGTGCCGTCTGGACGCGTTGTTCGTGTTCGGCGAAGCGAACATCCGCGCGCTGACGGGACTTGTCTGCGACAATGGTTGCCTGATTGTCTATCCCGCGGGGAAGGGACGGAACGCGGTGTCGCGTCCGCCCGTGTTCATCACCGATTTCCGCTACATTCCGATGGCGCATCGCGTGGCGCCGTGGTTGGAGACGGTGGAACAGCTCAAGGGCAAGGGCCTTGCCGAAACGGCGCAGCAGGTCCTCAAGAAGGCGCGTGTCTCCGTGGCGCGCCTCGGTTTCGAGCGGGCGATTTCGGCGGGACGCTATCTCGAGCTTCAGAAGCTCTTCAAGAAGGCGACGCTCGTGGAGAGCGAGGACGAGGTCCTCAACCTGCGCGCGGTGAAGACGGTCGACGAGATGATGAAGATCGCCGCAGCCGAGAAGTTGAACGACGAGATCTGGCGTCTGGCGCAGAAGGAGTTCAAGTACGGCATGACCGAGAAGACGATGCAGCGCATCATTCGCGCCTATATGAACGAACTCGGTGACGGCGAGGCGTTCGAGACGATCGTCTGCGCCGGTGCGAATGCGGCCGAATGCCATCATGTGCCGGACGAGACGGTGTGGAAGAAGGGCGAACCGCTGCTGGTCGACATGGGCGTGAAGCTGGAGGGCGTGTGTGCGGATATGACGCGCTGCATCAAGCCGAAGAAGGGTTGCACGTCCTGTGCGTGTGACGAGTACGAGAAGATCTACAACATCGTGCTCGAGGCCAATCGCGCCGGCATCGCTGCGGCAAAGCCCGGTATGACGGGACGCGAACTCGACAAGGTCGCGCGCGATCTGATCACCAAGGCGGGGTACGGTCCGGCCTTTGGACATTCCCTCGGGCATGGCGTCGGATATGAGATCCACGAGTTGCCGACGGCCAGTACGCGCTGCACGATGGTCCTCAAGCCGGGCATGCTCGTGACCATCGAACCGGGTATCTACCTTGAAGGCAAGCTGGGCGTGCGCATCGAGGATCTCATCCTCATCACCTCGACCGGCTGCGAAGTCCTTTCGCACAGCAAGAAGTAAGAAACAAAGACGCATCACAGGAGAACCACACATGAAGCAGGCGACGATTGAAACGTCCATGGGCTCCATCACGTTGGAGCTCGATGATGAAAAGGCCCCGATCACCGTGGCGAACTTCCTCGCCTACGCGCAGAGCGGCCACTACGAAGGTACGATCTTCCACCGTGTGATCGACGGTTTTATGATCCAGGGTGGCGGCCTCACGAAGGCGCTGGACCAGAAGGCCACGAACGAGCCGATCAAGAACGAAGCGGCCAACGGCCTCACGAATGCGCGCGGGACGATCGCAATGGCCCGTACGATGGTGGTCGATTCCGCCACGAGCCAGTTCTTCATCAATTTGGTGGACAACGCGTTCCTGAACTACAGCGGGCCCGATCCGCGTACGTTCGGCTATGCCGTCTTCGGCAAGGTGACGGACGGAATGGACGTCGTCGATCGCATTGCGAAGGTGAAGACGGGTACGTTCGGCCCCTACCAGAACGTGCCGGAGGAGCCGATTGTCATCAAGAAGGTTTACGTGGCATCCTAATCCCATGCGTTTTCCTTCTTGATTCTTGGCCCTATTTTTGGCATACTATATCAATTCATGTTCGGATTCTTAGGTAGAAAACTTGCGAAAAAGAGCGAGCCCGTCATCTGCGAGCGCGCTCAGCACTGCATTTCGCGCAAGAACATCGATCCCGATGCTCTGAAGGTTCTCTATCGTCTCTCGAAGTTGGGGTACACGGCCTACCTCGTGGGCGGCGGTGTGCGCGACTTGCTGCTGGGACGCAATCCGAAGGATTTCGATGTGGGGACGAGCGCCACGCCCAACGAGGTCAAGAAGGCCTTCCGGAATTGTTTCCTGATCGGTCGTCGGTTCCGTCTGGCGCATGTCCGCTTTGGCGACAAGGTCATTGAGACGGCGACGTTCCGCCAGAATTCGCAGACGATCGGCGAGATCATCGAGCATGCGGCGGAGGGGCCTTTCGAGGACAACACCTTCGGTACGCCTGAAACGGATGCGAACCGGCGCGACTTCACGGTCAACGGACTCTTCTACGACATCAAGACGTTTGCGGTGATCGACTGGGTGGGCGGTCTGAAGGACCTTGAGAAGAAGATCATTCGTTCGATTGGCGATCCGATGATCCGCTTCCGCGAGGACCCGGTTCGGATGATGCGTGCCATCAAGTTCGCGGCGCGTCTTGGCTTCAAGATAGAGAAGGGTACGGAGCGGGCCATCCGCAAGCTTCATTCGTGCATTCTGACGGCATCGACGCCGCGTCTCTGCGAAGAGGTGTTCCGCCTCTTCACATACGGGACGAGCGAAAAGGCGTTCCGGATGATGTATGATTTCGGCTTGTTGGGCGATCTGCTGCCGCAGCTGGCGGCGTTCATCGATAAGGACGGCGGCGAAAAGTCGTCCACCTGGAAATACCTTGCGATGCTCGACCGCTACGAAGTGGCGATGAAGAAAATCGATTACGAGGTGTCGAACGGTTTGCGTGCCGCAGTCCTCTACGCGGCGATGGCGAAGGCGAATCCGGGCCATGCGCGTGAGGTGGTCGGTACGATGTCGCAGGCGCTCAAGATGCCGAAGGCGACGTATTTCACGGCCGTTTTGATGATCGATTCGGTCCGGCGCCTTTCCCAACCGCCGCAGAAGGCGCGTCGGCGTTTTGCCTACAATCGCGATTTCCCCGATGCCCTCGATTTCAATCGTATTGTCGCGCGGGCGGAGGGACGCGACGAAAAGATCCTCGACCAGTGGGACGAGTTGTCCCGTCAATTGACGAAAGAACAAGGTGAAAACCATGAGTGAAGAGAATAAGATGCCTCAAGAGAACCTGCCTGCCTTTGTGAAGGCGGCCCCTGAACTCCTTCCCGTGTGGGATTGGTGGGTGAAGGAAGGGAAGTCCACGTTATTGATGCTCGTGCTGGTGGGCATCGGCGTTGCCGGATTCTACGGCGTGCGCAATTGGCTGACGGCGCGGAATGCGGCGGCCAACCAGGCGTTGGTGAACGCCTACAACGTCGAAGAGCTTGAGACGGCTGTGCGCGACTATGGTTCCACGAAGGCCGGTTCGGCGTTGCGTCTGCGTCTGGCCAAGGCCTATTACGATGCGGCCCGCTACGAGGAATCGCTCAAGGTCTATGATGCGCTCGTCGCGAAGTCCGCGAAGAACGCGGCCTTTGCCGATGTCGCGGTGCTCGGACGCGGCCACGCCCTGGAAGGCCTGACCAAGTATGCGGATGCCGAAAAGGTCTTCGCCGACTATGCGAAGGCGAACACGAACTCCTACCTCGTTCTCGACGCGCAGATGAGCGCGGCGCGCTGCAAGGCGCTGCAGGGCAACAAGGATGCGGCGGTGAAGGAACTTGATGCGCTCAAGGCCGCCACGAAGGACGAAATCGCGAAGAACCGCATCGAGCGCATGACGGATGCCATCAAGCGCTACGATCCGAAGCGTCAGGCGCGTTCGCTCCTCGACGCCGCCAACGAAGCGGCGAAGTCGCTGGATGCGGCGAAGAAGCCCGCAACCCCGGCTCCCGCAGCGAAGCCCGCAACCCCGGCTCCTGCCCCCGCAGCGAAGCCCGCGACCCCTGCTCCGGCTCCCGCAGCCAAGCCCGCGACCCCTGCTCCGGCTCCCGCAGCCAAGCCCGCGACCCCGGCTCCCGCTCCT
>JAZUGW010000011.1:0-9817 GCA_045641465.1 Kiritimatiellia bacterium
AGTTCCTTGATCAGATAGGCGTAGGGAGCGAGCGTGCCGACGAGGTTTCCGCCTTTGGCGGATTTCTTCGTGAGGTTCGCGGCCACGAGGACCTTGCGCGCGCCGAGCGTACGCGTGAAGGCGACAATGCCATTCGCCTCGCCGTCCGTCACCCATTCCATCGTCCCTTCGCTCCAAATCGGGTCCTCATGACGCATCTTCGCGAGCTTGCGGATGAGCGCGAGGCGGCACTGTCCGGCCGGCTGCAGGGCACGCGCCCAGTCGACCGTCTTCGCGGCGCGGGCGGGGTGTTCCACTGGCGCGAAGAACGAGTTAAGCGCATTGTCCGCAATTTCGTTGCCATTGAAAATGAGCGGCAACCCGCGCCGAAGGAATGTGAGCACAAACGCCGCATTGCCCGCTTCAACGGGAAGGACGCGGTCGAAACGCTTCTCCCAGTCGTCGGTCGCGGTGTCATGGTTGTCAAGGAAGGCGAACATCAGCGCGTCCTTCGGAATCTTCGCCTCGTACGCACGCACGTCCTTCATGCGTTCGGCGAGCGACTTGACGTTGCCCTTCAGGTATTTGGCATTCGCTTCAGTGGAGACAAGTGTTGAACGAATGCAGAAACTCCACGGCCAGGCGTAACAGGCGTCAAAAGCCCTCTCAAGCCATTGGGACTTGGTCCCCTCGTTGATCATCACCAATTCGGGATTGACCTTCTGGCAGATCGTAATCGCCTCAACCCAGAAGTCGATCGGCACCAAGTCGCCGACATCGCAGCGGAAACCGTCGCACCCAAGGCGCATCCAGTGAAGCATCGAGTCGATGAGATACTTGCGTACGGCCTTCGACTCGAAGTTCACATAGGGGAAGTGCCAGTACGTTGTCCTCACCGTGCCATCCGCTTTTTTCTGGAAGGCGTCAGGGAAGCGGTCCTTCAGCACGTTGTTCGGACCGCAGTGGAGGTAGACGAGATCCATGAAAACCTTCATGCCCAGCGCATGCGCACGCGCGGAAAAGGCCCTGAAGTCCTCGTCCTTCCCGTATTCAGGATCGACGCGATCGTAGTTCGAGATGCGGTAGCTGTTCTTCGGGCTGCCGAAACCGCTTTTGATCTGGCGCGCGCTCCAACCCTTTCGGTCCATGTCGCAGTCCATCTCGACAAACGGCGAGAGATACACGACATCCACCCCGGCGGAACGAACGTGGTCGAGCATCTCCGTAGCCGCCTTGAAGTTGCCGTCCCGCGTGAAGTTGCGGAGAACAATCTGATAGACGACGGCCTTCTTGAGATACTCGGGCGTCGGCCGCATCGCAGCATGAGACAGCGATACTGCACCCAAGAGACAGCAGAAGAGTGAAAAAAGTTTCATGATATACCATCCTTTCTTTTCCCAACCAGACCGCAATCCCTATTTGCCAATCGCGGTCACGCGGTAGGTCCAGGCCGATTCGCAGGGTGCGGCGGCGGGGGCGAGCGCGGGCGGTTTGATCGTGAGCTTGTCGCCTTCGCAACGGAATTCGACCGGGACGGAACTGCCGACGAGTTCGACCTTCACCGGACCCTTGATGCCGCCCACCGTGAACGGCTTGCCGTCGAGGTTGAAGTCGATCACATAGCGCGCGGTCTTGCCATCGGTCGTATAAACCCGCTTCCCGCCACGCAACGTGCCCCGGCGCGACGCGTAGATCGCCTCGCCGTTCACCTCAAGCCACTTGCCGATCGCCAGGAGGCGTTCCTGCATGATGACGGGGATCATTCCCTCGGGATCGGGACCGACATCGAGCAGCAGATTGCCGCCGCGCGACACCACCGAAACGAGCAGCTCCACGCAGGCCGTATTCGAGAGATAGTGTTCCGTCGTCTCGAATTTGTTCAAGCCGAAACTGTAGCCGATGCCGCGGTTTTCCTCCCACGGATGCTGCGACGCGCTCGCGACGGACTTCTCCTTTTCGGTTCCGTACTCGGTCGTGTAGAAACCGCCGTGCTTCCCGCGGCACTTTCCCCACCGGTCGTTGACAGCCACGGTGTCCTTGACGGGCGACTCGTTGAAAAGCCAGGCGAGGAACTGCTCCGACAGGAAATCCCCGTCGGGATAGTCCCAGTCGCCATCCGGCCAGATAAGATCGGCCTGATAGCGCATCACGAGATCTTTCATCTGCGGCAGGTTCATCTGGGCCGACCACGCGCGAATGGGCATCGGATTTGCCCCGCGTACGGCGGGAAGCGCCTTCGGATAGAGGGGATTCGCGAATTCGAGGAGCGAATAGTAGAAGCCGCTCTTGATACCCGCCTTCTTCATCGCCGTCGTAAATTCAGCGCAGAGGTCGCGTCCCGGTCCGAGTGCCACCGAATTGTAGTAAGGCGTTTCCGCACTCGGCCAAAGCGCATAGCCGTCGTGGTACTTCGACGTGAGAATCGTATACTTCGCGCCCGAACGCTTGAACAGCGCCGCCCATTCGTCCGCATTGAAATGCTCGCAGGTGAACGACTTGACGTGATTCGCGTAGGGCATCTTCCCGTAATGCTTCTCGTTGAACGGCACGAAGTCCTTGTGGTTCGTGAGCAGACGTCCCTGATACCATTCGGCATAGCCGGCATGGCGCTTCGCCTCGCTTGTGGGCGCGTAGGCGGGAACCGAGTAGAGACCCCAGCACACGAAGATGCCGAACTTCGCATCCACCCACCATTGCGGGACCGGACGCTGATCAAGCGACGACCACTTCGCCTCGTAGGTCTTCCCGTCGCCGCACGCGGCAAGCGCCAGAAGACAACCCATCGAAACCGAGCAAAGACTCTTTTTCATTTCTCTTTTCTCCCTTCACGATTCACTTTTGACGGCCCATAACCGTAACCGTCTGCGTACAGCCGCTTGCCAACTCGCGACAGACGAGGCGATAGGCACCGGGCGCGTCATCGATGTTCGTTTGAACACGCAAACGGCAAACACCACCGGGGGCGCTCGCGTAGCCGACGCCGTCCAGCGCACGGCCCTCGGCAGTCGTCACGCGCACGTCGACGGGGAGGAGCGCCGCAACGGTTTTCCCGGCTTCATCCAGAACGCGCAGTTCCACCTCGAACGCCGCACCGCACGCAACGGCCTTCGGCGCATTCACCGCGAGCGACGCGATCTTCTGCGGCGAAAAGAGGAAGAGCCGCCCGTCGTTCGTCTCGTAGGACACGGGCACCTTCACCGTGCCGTCCGTCGAGCGCGTGAACGCCACCTCCCCGCCGCGCGAAAGTTCATAGACGGCCTTGACCCGGCGGGCGGGATCCGCGTGTGTCACCTCGCCCGCGAACGGCAGGCCCTTCTCCATTGTCATCCCCCACGGCCCCACATAGTCGCCGAACGTGCGCTTGTCGTTGATCGCAAAGACGTAGTCCACATCCTGCCACCGCCGGTTGTAGGTGACGATTTCGCCACTGGAGCTGTCCGTGGCAGGACGGTAGTGCGGCGCCAAGGCGGCACGCAGATCGTCCGCCTGGCTCAGCATCGTCCGCTTCATCCGCACCGTGCCCGCACGGCGCTTGCCGTCGCCCGACTTCGCCGCCTCCATCGCTTCGATGTCTTCCGTCTGGTCGGAAGCCGGCGGCGGACGGAAGCTCACGAGCGGCGCACGCAGATTCGGCGTGAGCGCCGCAAGCGTCTCCGCATCGCCCACGAGAATCCCGCCCTTTTGCTGGAAGGCCTGAATCTTCGCAATGACATCCGGCGTGAGGAAGCGGCACTGCGGCGCATAAAGGACCTTCACGCCCTCAAGACCGTCCCGCAGGATCGTCTCCTCGTAGACGACGCGCCGATCGAGCCGGGCGCGTTGGAGGAAGGTCACCGCAGGCGCGCTCCACCCCCACGAAGCAGGACCGCCCATGAAACAGGTGGTGGCGCTTTCGAGAATCGCAACGGGCGACTCCGCACGCCCGAGATCGAGCAGCATCGGTCCCAGTCGCGCAACGACGCCCGTGAGAAGCTCCCGCAGCCGCTCCGTCGTTTCAGGATTCGTAAAGCAATACCCCGTCTCGCTTCCCGTTTCGAAAATCGTTCCCCAGCCATGGTACATGATTCCCTTCACGGGCTTTGCGATCATGGACCACGTCGCCTCCTGGAGCGAATCCGGCGGAATGGACGGGAACCCGGCGCGCGGACGCTTAGTCACCCATTGCGGCACAGGCTTCACCACCACGTTCGACGGCGCGATCTGCGCACGATAGCAGATGAGCTGCGTCATCATCATCACCTGCTGCCCCGGACGCCCCGCCGCCATCGCGAACATCTCCTCAAGCGGCCCCGCCACATTCATCGGTTCCGGCACCGCGTAGATCCATTGGTTCAAATAGTCGACTGCACCACCCGAACCCCAGCAGGGCGGGCATCGTACGGACGGATCCCAGAAACTGAAGAAGTCCTTATGAACGCCGCCTTCGCGATATCCCGCCGCCACCGCGCCCGTATAGCGCGGCCACCCGTCGCCATCCCGCCAGAACCAACGATAGTAGGCAAGGATCGGATCGTCCACCGGCACCACGCCCTTCGGGAAACGCGCCGTGGCGGCCTTCAAATCGAACCGCGTGCCGTTCACCTCAGGCGGTACGTCGCGTCCCGTCTCGGCCTTGTAGCGCAGATGCTCCGTATTGAACGAAGGGAACGTATGGTCGCGCAGTTCCGAACACGGCAGTACACCGCCGAACGCAGGATGCGCCCCGAACGCCGCCGCATTCGTGGCCGCAAGGTCCTTTGCCAGCTTCAGCAGCACGGGCTGTCCGACTTCGAACTGCGGTTTCGAATTCGCCTTGAATCCCGCAAGCCCCGTCCGCGTACGCCGGTAAAACTGTTCCGGCTCCGCGCCGTCCGGCAACACCACGCCCGCGCTCTTCGCGAGACTCACGCCTACGGCAAGCGAGGAATCGAGCTTGCGGAGGACGAGCGTTGGATCGTTTCCCTCCGGCAGAATGCGCGAGAAGCCCAGGCCGTAGTCAAGTCCATGCGTAAAACCGAGATCCGCGAGTACCGAAACCGGCGCCGAGAATCCCCACATGAGCGCCGGCATCCGCCGCGCGGGAGCCGGACCAAGCAAGACGGACAGTTGACGTTCGATCTTGCCCCCGCGGTAGGAAATCTCAACGCGAAGATCCGTATTCTTCTCGCCGAGACGCGTCTCCACAGGAAGGGATATGCTCCGCTTCTCACCTGCCGGAATGGAACCCAGAGACGTCGTCCAGCGATTGACGAGCCGACCGGACGATGTGAACTGACAAGCCGTCACGGTGACTTGCTCCAACGCCGCGTTGGAATGGTTCTCGAGATCACCCTCGAGGATCGTGCCTTCCTCGCCGCGAACGAACGCCTGGCGTCCTCTCGCCGCAAACGCGATTTTCGGACGTGCCACAGGCGTAATTGCCACGCGCCGGATCGTCCCCTTGAACGGCGAATAGTTCGAACCATAACGGTCGCCGATGATCGTGGGGAAGGACGACGGCGCAAAACCGCCCGCGCGTGAGATGAACGTCATCTCGGACGTCTTCTCCCCGAACCGCCACACGAGACGGCGATTCGCATCGAAGAGGAACGCGAGCTTCGCAGGCTTGCCGGGCGCGAGCGTGCAGGTGGGTCCCGCCACGCTGCAAGTCGTATTCCCAAAACCGGCATAGACGACGGGCGTCCAATCCGTCCCCCGCCGCGTGAGCATCACCTGCAAGCCCCGATCCTTACGCTTCGGCAGGTAGTTCACATACATGTCGTCGAAAAGAATGCCGCTCTCCACACCATCCACGGCATCCTTCGGCGGGACGAATTCCGCTTCGAAGAGGAACGCTTCCGGGAAGATGAACTTCCGCTTCAGCTGGACGCCGCTCGCGCGCATCAGGTCGCCCGCTGCGACGGAAACGAGACCTTCGCCCTGCGGCACGCGGGCAAAGGTTCGCGGACGAACACTCTCAGGCACACCGCGCGTAAAGTCCCAGGCCACCGTGGGACCGATCGCAGGACAATCCGAAAACGTTCCCCCACGGGCGTCCTTCCCATCCTCTTTCTTGACGAGTTTCCAACCGGCGGGGGCCTTGAAAAACGTCTTGGTGCGGCCGTTGTGCTTCGTCCAACCGTAGGTGAATTCGCCGTCAGGAACAGGGAGCGTAGCGGAACAGGATTCAAGCGCGATGCCGGGCGTACGCACCGTCACCGTTTTCGCGCGAGCGTCGATCTTCTCGATGCCAAGGACGTTCCTCACGTAGAACACCGCCGCATGGCTCGCGAAGCCGTGGTTGCAGCTGGCCGCGGGCGTATCGTTCTCCCAGAGGGTTCCCGTGCGGTCCGCCATGTAGGTGAGATAGCCCTTCGTCTCGTCGAGGACCTTCTGGTCCAGCCCCGCGCGCGAAAGCAGTTCAAGGCGAAGGTAGTTGCCGATGAAGGCGTTGGAGGGCCAGATCTGCGGATGCTTGCGTAAGGTCTTGCGATCGGCGGAGAAGCGCGAAGGTCCAAAATCCTCAAGGAGCGTCTTCCACAACGCGGGATGCGTTTCGGGCGTCGCCGTCTTGAACATGAACGCATAGTACTGGCAGGTTTCCGTGCATTCGCCGGAGAGCTTCAACGAACCGTCCTTCTGGCGCACGGCATTGTCGCAGAACCAGGTGCCGTTCCAGGACTGCTGACGCACGGTCGCACGCACCTTCTGCGCTTCAGCGGCGAGCTCGGGCATGCCGTAGAGGCGGTCCATGCAATCAAGCACCTCGGCCCAAGTCATGTTCGAGGGATAGTTCACATGCTGCGTCAGGTGGTTCGCACGGCTCCACTCCACGAACACCCACGCCGGCAGTCTTTCGAGGAGACCGTCCGCATTGCGGAACGTCTTGAGGTAGTTGATGAGCTTCACAAGACGCGGCTTCAGGGCGTCCACAGTCGCGCGGTCGCCGCCGCGGGCAAGGTATTCATCGAGTTCGAGAACGAACCACATCGACCAGTTGGGAATGAAATTTCCGTTCGGATGGTCGGCGGGATAGCACATCGGGAGCATTCCTTCGGGGATGCCGTCGAATGTCTTCGGGAGAAGGTAGTTTTGGAGAAAGAGACGCTCAAGATCGGTGCGTCCCGTAAAGAGCACGCTCGAACGCGCCGTGAAGAAACTGTCGCAAAGCCAGCCCGCGCGTTCACGGCTGGGACAATCCGTGAACACATCCACTGCGTTTTGCGCGAAGGTCTCACGCGCGGCGACGAAGATCTTGTCAAGCGCGGGATCCGAACTGCGGAAGGAAGCCCGCTTTGCATCGGGATTCTTGAACCCGCGTACGAACGGCGCCGTCACCGTGGCCGCACCGCCCACCACGCCGATATGCAAGTAGCGGAACGAATAGGGTTCAAACGCCTCAAGCGCATAGGTGCCCGGTTCAAGGTCCCAGTAAATGCCGTTCGAAACGCTGTAGCGGAGTGGATTCACCTTGCCGTTCTGCAGGATTTCGTCGAAGGTGAACCAAAGGCGGCACGCCTTCGTACACTGAACCGTCGCGCCTGGGAAGCCCGTCTCCTCAAAGCCGACATCGAAGAGCACGCCGGACTCGCCGAGGTCCCAGCTCTTCGGTGCCGGCTCAACGCACGGTGCGCGTGTCGTGATATCAAGATGTTGCAACTCGCGCCACACATGCGCCTCGAGTTCAGCTGGGCGATACCCCTTGAACTGCGCATTGATGTTTTCGATGCAGCGGTCGCCACGATACTTGATCGTCTCTTTACGATGAACCGTAGTCGTCGCCAGCGGCTTAAGCGCGCGCTGTATCGTAAAGTCCGGCAGCGGCGCGATGCGCGCGACGAGCGGAACAAACGGCATGACCCAGAGGGGAAGCGTCGTTCCCTTCCCCGCCTTCCACGCGTCGTACGTTGGCGTGAGGGAGTAGGCCTCTGCGAAGGCTCGCTGGAAACTGTAGCGGGAGGCCTTCGTGACTCGGGAAAGGTTGTAGGCGCAAAAAGCCTCACACCCCCGACCCGCCAACGGAAGCGTGCACGCAATCACCTTCTTCCCGAGAACGGCCTCAGCCTGTAGGAAACCGCGCCATTCACAGTGGCTGTACGTGTTGCAGTTGTAAGCGGAAACCTCAATCGCGAGCTCATTTTTACCCGCCCGAACGGCCGCCTCAAGCGGCCATTCGTCCACACGGAAGAACCCCTTCGCGGCGCGGGCCGGTCCGTAGCCTACATGCTTCCCGTTCAGCCAGATGCGATAGACGCTCGATCCCGTCACGCGCAAAATCGGTCGTTCGCCCGCCTTCAAGTCAAACGCCGTGTGGAACCCTACAAAGTCATTCATCACCGACGCACGATTCGCCGGCCACGCAGGATTCGCCATCTGAAAAGCCGGTTGCGCAAAAGCAACCAACCCCAACACAGCAATCAGAAGAAACATTCCCTTTTTCATCGTCATTCCTTTCATCGGATCGAATCGTCCTGCCTATTCAACGGACATTCAGTATCTTGGGCTTCACTTTTCACGCTACCATTATAGCATTTCACCGTCTCTTGACGGAAGGTCAAAAAATCAGTGCACCGCAAGGAACGGTTGACCTTCGAAGCGTACGAGGGGGCGCTTCCCTGCGTGGGGACCGGGACGGAGATCGACCTTGACGGGCTTTCCGTTCTTCCAGGTGCAATCGATCATCCACCCACCGCGGACGCACAGGCCCTTGAACGAACCGGCGTTCTTCCAGGCCGTGGGCAGAGCCGGCAGGAGGTCGACGATGAAGTTCCCCTGCGCGTCGCATTCATGGCTCTGCACGAGCATTTCCGTGAAGGCCGCCGTGCCGGCGTAGTTGGCATCGATGATATGCACGCCATGAGCGATCGACCACAAGGTATCGGCCGTCTTCTCGCGCATGAGATTGCCGAAGAGAATCGTGGCGCGATCGCCTTCGCCAAGACGCGCACGGCAGCACATCCGATGCACGAGCGCCCAGGCCTCGGTGTGATCGCCGCGCAGGTCGAGCGTGGTACTCGCAGCCTTGCACCAGGCGGGCGTGGTGCGGTTGATGATCGCGCCGGGATAGAGTCCCACCAAGTGTGAAATGTGGCGATGATGGCGCTCGCTGCAGAAGTCGTTGTAATGCGTCTCTTCGCGATATTCCTTGATCTGCCCGTCCGCGCCAACCTGCACAGGATCGTACTTGCCAAGTTGTTCGCGACAACGCCGCACCACCGGATCGTCCTCTCGTCCGAGAAGTTCGGCGAAGCGCACGAACGCGGCGTTATTCGCCTGGATCATCTCCTGGTCGAAGGCACAGCCGACCGTGTGGTAGTACCGGCCGCGGTAATAGACCTCCGGCGAAGCGGAGAACGCGGAGAGCCAGCATCCGTTGGTCCACACCACCGAACGACTGAGCATGTCGGACATGCCGCGCAGCACCGGCCAGCAATGCTTTTCGAGCGCGTCGCGGTCTTGCGTGAAGTCGTACCAGTCGGTGTAGAGCGCGGTCGTAAAACCGCCCGTGCCCGGACCGGAATGTCCGCCCGGGGCCCCCGCCAGTTCGTAGGGCCACGACGCAGTGCCGATGCTCCAGAAGTCTTCACAGGGGGGCGTGTCGAGTCCGCGCGGATTGACATGCCGCAGGAAGTTCTCGCCCGGCGCGCGGGTGGTGGGACGAAACGCCGCGTTGAATGCGGCATACGCCTGGAAGCATTCTGCGAGATTGCAGCTGAACGCCGGCCAGTAGTCCATCTGTACATTGATGTTGTGCCAAAAGCCCGAGCCCCACGCCGTGGTGAGTACGGGACCCGCCCAGCACCCCTGCAGCGAACCCGGCAACGTGCCCGGACGCGACGAGCACACGAGGAGGAACTTCCCGTAACGCCAGTAGAGCGCC
>JAZUGW010000012.1:0-16706 GCA_045641465.1 Kiritimatiellia bacterium
TTCGTCGAAGTCGGCGCGGAGACGCGCGAAGTCGTGTTCCAGCGCGTACACCCCGACGATTGGGATATGGACGGCATCCCCAACGGGATGGACGACAATCCGCGCGTCGCGGCGGCGAATGCCGGGTGGAACCAAAGCGACGCCTGGGCCATGCTGGCGTTCCCGAGCAATGCCGCCGAGATTGCAACGATGGGGTATGTGGCCTGGGCGACGGCGCGGGCGGTGGAAACGAATCGCCATCTTGTCGGTATGACCTTGGCCACGCCGAATGGTACATGGCCGCTCTGTCTGTCGGTTGGAGACAAACAGATGATGTGTAACGGCAAGGCAGAGCTGAAGTTTGCCCTCGATGACGGTGCGAAGTACCAGTTTTCGGTTGCCGGTGGTGAAGTCGCCATGTTTTCGGTGTTGGGAACGGACGGTGTCGAGACGATTGAGACCCCTGGAAGTGTATTTCTTCCGTTTGAGACTTCGGTCGGTGGCGTGACGGTACATTGGGATTCGCCTTCCGGCGGCTGGCTGGGATGTCTCGCCGACGTCGGTATCACGCTCAACGGGCGCAATGTCGTCGACTTCGGCGGTTCTGACGACGCGGGCGGGATATTCGGGCATTTCACCCCTGGCACGACGCATGTACTCACGGGCGAAGTCCACCAATGCCACTCGAATGCCTTCCTTGATTGTACCTGGTCGGGTGGTCCTGGATTCGTCTTCGCAAGCCCGCATTCGCTCTCCACCGATGTGATCTGGATCGCCCCCGACGACACCCCTTGGTCGACGAACGGCATCATGCTCGTCACCCGCTACTTGGGCGGGTACGCGCTTACGAACACCGTGATGGCCTGCGTGGGCCCCAAGCATGTCCCCCCTACGGGAATCGCCCTTTCGTGCCAGGACGTCCTCTTCTTGAACGACGACCT
Organism: Kiritimatiellia bacterium; assembly: GCA_045641465.1. Classification (GTDB taxonomy): domain Bacteria; phylum Verrucomicrobiota; class Kiritimatiellia; order RFP12; family UBA1067; genus RUG572. The sequence continues at coordinate 921 of JAZUGW010000012.1, forward strand.
ACGCCCGGAACGCGTCTATGCGGTAACGGTCGGGCTCACGGCGACGAATGGTGTGACGGGACTGGTCACGTTGTCATGTGATGGTGCCGAGTCGACATTGAGTTATTTTCAGGATGTTTTCCTGACCAATCGGATTACGGGCCTGACTTTTCCACTGGAGGTTTCTTCAAACGACTGGTTCACCACCGGCAAGACGGTGTTCATGTCGTGTTCCGCCCTCGGCGAGGGGGAACTCTCGGCGACGATATCGTTCACCAACGGCACCTCTTGTGCAACCTCCTGTGTCTTCAATGTGATCGAGCCTCTGCAGAAACTGGTGACGTTGGAAGAGGATGAAACAAAAAGGTTCTGGAACCCCTCGCGCTTAGTCTATGGTACGAATGCAATATTGAAAGTGGGTGTGAATGGGACTTGTTCTCCAACCAATGTCCAGTGGAGTGTTGTTTCTGGTCCTGGGCGACTTGTTGATTCATGTGGGTTTGCGTCCACGGTTAAGCCGACGGCAGATTCTGGTACTGTAGTGGTCGAGGCCCGTTTCAACGAAGACGCGATGCAACCTAGATTCTCCTTGCCGATTGTAAGAAAACGTGTCATTCCAGTAAGGGCATTTATTGCCAAAAGACCAAGGACAGAACGATACCGCAGATGGACCTATCAAAAAGTCAGTAGTCTAATCAAAAAGGCCAATGATATATATTCTCAAGTTGGCATCTCGTTTATGATAGTGTCATTTGAGGACAATGTCGGGCAAAGTCAAAATTGGAATATGGCGGTTACCCAAGTGGAGCATGAAGATGACGGAACCGCATACGAGACCCTTACGGATCCTGCATGGGAACTGTTGAACCACTATGACCGGGGAGACTGTGTAGAACTTTATTTTGTCGGACATCTCGTTGATGATGCATTGGCCGTATGGAGCAAGTATGGAATAATCGTCGGTATCGACGCTACAGATAGAACTCTAGCGCATGAGTTGGGGCATGCCCTTGGATTGGAGGATTGTTATCCAATATACCAAAGAAAGGTCGGTGACCATTATGAGACGGTGGAATTGGATTGCTTAGGCAGTCCGGTGAATTGTCTGACGTTCATCGGGCAATTCGATTGGGGGTTTGAGGGTGGGCGCGGTTATTATGAAATCGGCGATACGCATCGGGTTGTACTTGAAAAGTTGTTGATGTATGGTTACACCGGTTCAGATTCGTTTGATATTCCTGATGGCCTTGTGTTGGGACTCGGGAAGGGGTCCGTCGCTCCTTCGGACTATGATTTTACGGAAGTTGGCGCATCAAATATGCACATCGAAGACTACAAGGTGTTTTCAAAATGAAAAAGATGTTTTTCCATGGTTGTCTCATGCTTGGCGTATTCTTGCTCCCTCTCGTGGGGCTGGGAGTGCAAGAACCCGATCCTGTCAAGGGGGCTTTGCTTCACGCCTTGACATTTCGTGGTGACAAAAGAGAACGGAGAGTCATAGATGCCAATGAAGATCCTGGTACATGGCGCGGATTCCTGGGTGTCGGAAACGATTACCAGTCTTTGGTCGCTGGCAAGCAGACTTTTGATCGCTATTTGAATGCATTGGGGACGACAAATTGTCTGGCAATGTCATCGCTGGATCGGCAGCTTGTTCGTGTGGCGATAGCCCAATGTGAGATACTTGCATATACAAATTCCTATGATTCAATGAAGCGTCTGGCTTTGAATTCAAATGCCGTCCATAGGGGGGTGGCCGCCAGATTGGCGGTTAAATTCGCGCCGCTGAATGTCGCAACCACTACTTTCGTCGAGTCCTTCGTGACAAATGTCACCTGTTTCCCAATTGAAGATAGGGGAGACGTATGCTGTTACTTCGCCAATAGATGGCTTGAAACGCCTACAACCAACGAGACGGCACAAATTCGTCTAGCGGGCGTTGCTCGAATGTTCTATCGCTCGAGGAACGTGGATGTCGTCGGGAATGCCATCGTGGATGATTTGTTTAAAAAGGCGATACCAGGATACGAGACAAGCTCAAATCGACTGGAGTTTGTCCTGAACGCGCTTGCTAGACCAACATGTACCGAGGACGATGCAAGTGAATTTTCCCAGATCACCAATCAGCTGTTGTCCTCTGGTCAGCCGCTGCGGCAACTGAACATTGGAGAGGGAGATAAATAACAAGACATTGTTGGATACGAAGATAAAGGAAGCGACCAACGGAACGACATCTGGTATGTCGAAATCGGCGCGGAAGGAGTAAGAACGAACAATCTGGAGAGCTAGACGAAATGAAACTTGTTGTCTTAATCGGAATTTTATCATGTGCCATCCTCAAAGGAGAGGCGTATGGACATACGTTGCAGGAGACGAACGCGGTCGTGCAGACGGCTCTCTGGAAGGTCGTGGCGGCGAATCCCTCCGACAACTTCGAGAGCGATGACCTGTTCAATGTGCCGCCGAACAACTGGCAGACCTTTTTCGGCGGCACAACGAACGACGGGTGGACGGTCGAAGGGCGTCAGGCGGCATTCGACTGGTATTTGGCAAGAATGTGCGTGACGAATTGCCAGACGCTGGCACCGATGACCCTGCATCTGTTTCAGACGGCTATTTTTGAATGCCGCTATCTGAGCTATACGAATGCCGTCGGACCCTTGAAGTCGCTGGTGCTGAATCCACACGGCGTTGACAAGGTTTCCGCTGTTGAGCAGATTGTCGAATTTTCGTCTGTCGATGATTCTCTGACTTCCTATATTGAAAATGTCATGACGAATAGATCGTTGTTGGGGCTCAATGTTCGAGGCACGGCAGGAGGAATGTACGCGAAAAAGGTTCGCCTGTTCCAGCCGACCACAGAGGAACAGCGAGTGACAAAAGATCGTGCGGTCAGGATGTTCTATCGCCATAGTCTTGAGGATGTCGCGGGGGGGATACCCATGGATAGGCTATTTGTTTCGTATTTCCCGGGGTATGAGTGGAGTTCCAATCGCTTGGCGATTGCAAATTTTGTCTTGTCTCATCCCCGTTGTAACTATATGCTGCACGACTACTATTGTCCAATCACAAATCAATTGTTGAACGCAACGCAACCGCTTCGGCAGTTGAACATCGGCACCGGGGGCAACGAATGAAGTTGTTGTTTCTGATGTTGCCACTTCGTCGGGTCAAAATCATCTACGAGTAATGTAAAACGGTATGAAACAGAAAATCGGATTTGCTGTTCTTCTCGTGGCGGGGGCGTGTGCCGTGTTCGCGGCTTCGGAATGGAACGACGTCAAGGTCAATTCCGTCAATCGGCTTCCGGCACGGTGCGATGCGCTGCCGCTCGCGAAGGTGGCGGATGCGTTCACGGACGACGAACCCGTGACGCCGTTTGTGAAGGCGCTCGACGGCCGCTGGAAATTTCACTGGGTGGGCGCGCCTGCGCAGCGGCCGGTGGATTTCTGGAAAACCGACTTCAACGATTCGCGTTGGACGGAAATCGACGTGCCGAGCTGCGTGGAGACGCGCGGCTATGGCATGCCGCTCTATCTGGCGCATGGCTATCCAGGGCTCCCGCGTCCCTTGAAGGCGGGCGTGTTGGATCCGAACTACAACCCTGTCTCGAGTTACCGGCTGCGGTTCTCCGTTCCGGCAGAATGGACGGGCCGCCGCGTGGTGATCCGATTCGAAGGCGTTGCCTCCAGTTACTACCTTTGGGTGAACGGACGCAAGGTCGGCTATGCCGAAGACTCGAAGCTCCCCTCCGAGTTCGATGTCACGCCTTACTTGGCACCCGGCACCAATCTCCTCGCCGTCGAAGTCTACCGCTGGTGTGACGGCAGCTATCTCGAAGACCAGGACATGATCCGTTATTCGGGCATCTTCCGCAGCGTGAAGCTCTATGCCGAACCGCAGCACGCGATTCGTGATTTCGCAGTCAAAACGCAGCTTGCCGACGATTTCAAATCGGCCACGCTTCGTGTGGAGGGCATCGACGGCACCTGGTCCGGTACGCTCTACGACGCCGCGAACAAACCCGTCCTCCACCTCGGCCCATCATCCAATCCCCAATCCCCCAATCGAACAATCAACCAATCCTCCAATCGAACAATCGACCAATCGAACAATCGAACAATAATCCCCAATCCCTCTCTCTGGAGCGCCGAAGATCCTTATCTCTACACGCTCGTCGTGACGAACGGCGAAGACATCCGTTCCTGCAAGGTCGGGTTCCGGCGGATTGAACGCAAGGGGCACACGGTCCTGTTCAACGGACGGGCGATCAAGTATCGCGGCGTCAATCGCCATGAGCATTCGGTCGAGAATGGACGCACGCTGTCGCGCGCGGAAATGCTGCAGGACGTGCTTCTCATGAAACGGCACAACATCGACACAGTGCGAACGAGCCACTACCCGAACGATCCCTACTGGTATCGTCTGTGCGACCGATATGGCATCTATCTCATTTCCGAGGCGAACGTGGAATCGCATGGCATGGGACAGGATCCCCAGCATGGACTCGGCTACAAGCCGGAGTGGACGGCACCGATCGTCGAGCGCAATGTCAACCAGGTGCTGAACTATCGCAACCATCCGTCGATCGTGATGTGGTCGCTCGGCAACGAGTCCGGAGGCGGTCCTGGATTCAAGGCGGCGGCGGATGCCGTGCGCGCGCTTGATCCGTCTCGGTTGATCCACTACGAACAGGCCAATGCGTTTGCCGATGTCGACAGCCGTATGTATGAGTCGGTGCAGTGGATCATCGGCCGCGGTCGGTATGGTGACGCCACTCAGGACACGATCGGGGGCGTGAACGGCACGCGGTTCGACCAGACCAAGGGCAAGCCGTTCATCTCGTGCGAATATGCGCACGCGATGGGAAACGCCATGGGTAATTTCAGCGATTATTGGGACGCCTACTACACGAGCGAATCGCTTCTGGGCGGATGCGTTTGGGATTGGATCGACCAGTCGCTTTGGAAGACGGAAGACCGTCTCGGTCCCGACGGGAAGCGCATCCGCTATCTCGCCTACGGCGGGGATTGGGACGATCTTCAAAACGACGCCCACATCTGCCAGAACGGCATCATCGGGGCGCTCCGCGAGGTGACACCAAAGCTGCTGGAAACGGCGCATGTGCATCGCCAGCTCGTTTTCCGTAAGATAGGAGAAGATTTTGAACTCGAGAACCGGTTCGGGTTTACGCGTGCCGATGCGTTTGCCGGGCGTTGGGAACTGCTTCAAGACGGCCAGGTTGTGAAGCACGGCGCGTTTTCGGTGCCGCCTGTCGCACCGCTCGCGCGCGGCGCGGTTCCGCGTGCGGCGTTCGGCGGGGCGCTCGACGGACTTTCACCACAGCACGAATATTTCCTCAACGTGTCCTTCGCGCTCAAGACCGACCGTCTCTGGGCGAAGGCGGGGCATGTGGTCGCCCGCGACCAGGTGGCGCTGGGCGGCATGTTCGTGCGGACCCAATCCTCGCCGGCGAAAGGGAGCGAGGTCGGGTTTGCGGAGAGCGCCGATGTCGTCACGGTGACGGCGGGCGCGACGAAGGCCGTCTTTTCGAAGCGCACCGGTACGCTCGCGCGCTTGGAGATGGACGGCGTCAAGGTGCTCGAAGATGTCGAAGGCATGGTGGCGGGTCCGCGCCTGACGGCCGTGCGTGCCTTCGTCGACAACGACACCTCGCTCGGACCGGCCAAGTCGATCAGTCTTCCGTTCTACAATGCCGGCCTGACGCGACTCGCCTATCATGCGCCCTGTGTCAAACCGCAGAAACGCGGCGCGGCAGTGGTGGTGTTCTGCACGGTGGCGGTCGATGGTACGAAGGCGTGCGGTTGGACGCATGTGGCCGAATGGACCTTCACGTCGGACGGACGGGTGGCCGTGGTGAACCACGCGGTACCGCATGGTCCGATGCCGGAGCTGCCGCGGCTCGGGCTCTCGTGGAAACTCGACGGGGCGCTCGAGAACGTGGCGTGGTACGGACGTGGTCCGCATGAGAACTACATCGACCGCTGTTCGTCGGCGTTCATCGGCCGGTATGCCTCCACCGTCACGGATCAATATGTCCCCTACGTGCGTCCGCAGGAGAATGGGGCGAAAGGGAATGTCCGCTGGGTGGCGTTCACGACTCCGCAAGGACATGGCATCCGTTTCGCCTGCTCTCGTCCGCTCTTCTTCCGCGCGCTCCATTACGATTGGGAGGACCTCGAGCATTGGCGCCATCATCGTTTTGAACCGCGTACCTACAACCCGAAACCGCCGCGCCGCGAAGTCTGCCTTGATCTCGACATCGAACAGCGCGGCCTCGGCGGTGCGAGCTGTGGACCGAAAACCATGCCGAAATACACCTTCCCCGCAAAGGAAGAACGGTGGACCGTTTGGCTTGATCCGGTCAAAGTTCGGTGAGAAGTCCCCTCGCAAAGTGTGCCTGTTTGTGCTATACTAACAGGCACCATGAAATTCATCAGAAGTATCGGACTCTCCGTTGCGGTGGCGTGTGGCGCTTTGGGCGCTCTGGCGGCGCAACATCAGGAACTCACCCTCGCGGCGCGTGGTGCGGCGGCGGCTTATACGATCGTGTTGCCGAAGGCGGCATCGCCTTCGCAGCGCTACGCGGCAGAGGAGCTGCAGCGCTACACGGCGCGGATGACGGGCGTGACGCTCCCGATCATGACGGACGACCAGCCGCTTCCGGCGAAGCGCGTGCAGATCGTCACACGGACGGACAAGAAGCTTGGCGAGGACGGCTTCCAGCTGAAGGTTCAGGGCGAAGCGCTCACGATTGCGGGGTCTTCCGTGCGTGGTGCGCTCTATGGTGTCTACGAACTTCTCGAGCGTTTCGGCGGCTGCCGCTGGTACGCGAGCTGGTGCGAGAAGATCCCCGCGCGCGACGCGTTCAAGGTGTGCGCGAATCTCGACGACACGCAAACGCCCGCGTTCGAGATGCGTCTGCCGTTCTGGTACGACGTCATCACCCACACGGAATATGCCTCGCGTATTCGCTGCAATTGCACCTGGCGGCCGATCGACCCCAAGTTCGGTGGCGATTCGTATCGCTTCGGAGGCGGTCTCGGATGCTGCCACACCTTCGACCGTCTCGTGCCGCTCGAGAAGTACGGCAAGACGCATCCCGAATACTACGCCTTCCGCAACGGTGCGCGCCGCGTCAATCCGCCGCCGGGCGGCCGGCAGTGGTATCTGCAGCTCTGCCTCACGAATCCGGACGTTCTGAAGATCGTCGTGGAAGGCGTGAAGGAGCGCATTCGCAAGGATCCGGGCGCGCGCTTCTACGGTGTGAGCCAGAACGACAACTGGAATTACTGCCAGTGTCCGAAGTGCGCGGCCGTGGACGAGGAGGAAGGCTCCCACGCCGGTACGGTGGTGCGGTTCGTGAATGCCGTCGCGGCCGAGGTGGAAAAGGAATTCCCGGGCGTGCTCATCGAAACGCTCGCCTACCAGTTCTCGCGCCAGCCGCCGAAGAAGACGCGTCTGCGCCACAATGTGATTCCCTGCCTCTGCTCGATCGAGTGCGATTTTGCGCGGCCGATTCCCGAGAGTCCCTATCCGCAGAACATCAAGTTCTGCACCGACATCAAGGGCTGGACGTCGCAAACCGACATGCTCTATGTGTGGGACTACACCACGAACTTCCGCCACTACACGTATCCGCTTTCGAACGTCTATGCGCTGCAGGGCAACATCAAGTTCTTCCGTGACCACAAGGTGAAATGCCTCTTCGAGCAAGGCGCCCAGCTTGGACGTCATGGCGCCTTCGGCGAGCTCAAGGCGTGGCTCCTGGCGAAGTGGATGTGGAATCCCGATCTGCCGATCAAGCCGCTTCTCGACGACTTCTTCCCGGGCTACTATGGAAAGGGCGCGCCGTTCGTGCGGGCCTACTTCGAAGAGGAACATGAAATCCATCGTGCGTATTCGGCCGATCCGAAGCGTCCGTCCGGCATCTACGAGGACGTGATGTGCCCCGCTTTTTCGGACGCTTTCCTCGAAAAGGCGGCTGGACTCTGGGCGCAGGCGATTGCGGCGACGAAGGACGATCCCGTGGCGAACTACAACGTGCGCATGGGCGCGTTCGGCACTGACTACACGCGCCTCGAGCGGATGCGGCGCCGTCTGGTGGCGCCGGACTATTCGTTTGTGCCGAATTGGAAGCCGGCCGCCAAATGGACGGACGCCCAGGCGCTCGCGCGTTCGCTCATCGCGCGCATGGAGGAGGCGAAGGACATCTGCCTTTCGGAGAGCCGCCGGAATGCGGTGACGAACGAGTGGAACGCGCTTTTCGCGCAAACGCCCACGGTGCCGAAGCTTGTGGAAGGAAAACGCCTCGTTCTCGGCGTGAACGACTTGGTCCAATCGCGTCCCAGCCGCAACTATACGGCGCTGGTGGATGATCCGGCCGCGAAGGGCGGAAAGGCGATCAAGCTCATGAATACGCACTACGAGTGGTGCGTGATCTATCCGATGAGCAAGGTCGTCTTCGCGCCGGGCGTGAAGTACCGCGTGCGGGCGCATCTGCGCGTCGAGCCGAAGGCGGGCAAGACGGGCGAAGCGTTTTGGTCGGGCGTCCACAATGGTGCCCGTAACCAGGGGAAGGGCGGCTGCCGTCCGAAGGTGACGGCGGTGAAGCCGGGATACCAGTGGTACGACATCGCGACGATCACGCCCGAAGGATCGGATTACTTCTGGATCGGTCCGGGTTTCTACGACACGAAGACGGGCGAAACGACGTCCATCGAAGGCGTCTGGATCGACCAGCTTGAAATCATCCCTGCCGAGCAGAACTGAAGATTTCCGATCGGATGAACCATTTGGACTGAATAGGGCAAATCGTTTGAGAAAAGGGCGATTGATGAACATCAAAACGATTCTTTGTGGATTCGCACTGGCGCCGCTGATGGTGTTGGGCGGGGTCAAGGAGAAGAAGGCGGCCTTCGAGGCGCATCCGCCGAAGGTGCTGGAATCGACCTTGCTCACCTATACGGGCGTCAAGCCGGGATGGGATGTGTACAGTTGTTCGATTCCGTTCGAATGGAAAGGGACGAAGTACATGTTCGGTCGGGTCGAGCCGCGGGCGAAGTGGGCGAGCAGCGTGACCATGCTTTTCCGCGAGACGAAGAAGGACCACTGGGAACGGGTGCTGGAATTCGGCACCCTTGAAATCGAAGACCCGTCGATCTGCTTCATCAAAGGAGAATTGATCCTTGCAGGGACGCGCGTGACGAAAGTGAATGGACACGTGACGGATTACGCCTACGCGTTCTACCGCGACCACGGGAAGGGTCCGTTTGAGCTCGAATACTTCACGACCCCGGCCCCGCACCAGAAGGACGTGCGCCTTGTCGAACTCAAAGATGGGCGGATCGGCGTCTTTACGCGTCCGCAAGGTGGCACGTGCGGACGGGGACGCATCGGCTTCACCATCATCAACGGACTCGACGAGCTTCGTCCCGACAAGCTCGCGAACGCCAAGGTGATTGACGGACTTGTCTCCGGCAATGAATGGTGTGGTGCCAATATGGCCTATCTGCGGTCGGACGGAAAGATTCTTGCGGCGATTCATTTGAGCTTCAATGAAAAGGTCAATGGCGTCAACCGGGCGGTCTACACGAGCGCCACGTTCGTTCTTGACCCCCAGACGCGGAAGGCGAGCGATTTGCGCCTTTTCGCGACGCGTGGACTCTTCCCGCCCTGTGAAGCGAAAACGCCAGGGTTGGTCGATTGCGCGTTTCTCTCCGGCATTGTGTTCAATGCGGATGGTACGGCGGATGTCTACTCCGATGTCGCCAATACGCAAGAAGGCCGTATCCGCATTCTTCTGCGCAAAGACTGAGGACCATCCGTCCAGGAGACGAGGGGTGCTGATGTGTCGTTACATCCAGCTTCTCAATGTTTCTCAACTTTGCTATAATAAAGCGTAAACAGATTTTTCAACTAATCAAAGTTTCAACATTCCTATGACGATTCTTCCTGCTATCGATTTGAAAGGCGGCGTTTGTGTGCGGTTGCGCCAGGGGCGCGCCGACGATGTCACCACGTACAACAGCAATCCGGCCGCGCAGGCGCGTGACTGGCGCGAGCAGGGCGGACGCGAACTGCACGTCGTCGATCTTGACGGTGCGTTTGCCGGCACGCCCCGCCATGCGGAAGTCATTCGCGCGATCATCGCGGCCTTCGGCGGTCCCGTCGAAGTCGGTGGCGGCTTGCGCACGCCGGAGGCCGTCAAGGCTGTGATGGAGGCGGGCGCCACTCGTGCGATCATCGGTTCGGCTGCGCTTGAGGATCCGATTTTCCTCGGCGACATGGTGGCGCAATACGGTGAACGCATTGCCGTGGGGATCGATGCGCGCAACGGATTCGTGCAGACGCGCGGGTGGGTCAAGACGACTGAAGTAAAGGCGACCGATTTTGCCAAGATCTGTGCGGAATGCGGCGTGCAGACGATCATCTACACGGATACGGCGACCGACGGGATGCTCGGCGGACCCAATCTCGAACAGATGGCCGCCATCTGCGATGCGGCGCCGACATGTCAGATTACGGCTTCCGGCGGCGTGTCGAGTCCGCAGGATGTCGCGAATCTGAAGGCCCTCAAGCGCGCCAATCTGCGCGCCGCGATCGTGGGCAAGGCTCTCTACGACGGTCGTACGACGCTTGCGGCGATGAACGCTGCCGCCGACCAGAACTGAAAGCGGGAAAACATCCATGCTGCCAACAGCCTCCCTTGAAGTTCTCCCCAATGGACTCAAGCTCGTGCTCGTGCCCGACGACCACGTGGAAAGCGTGTGCTTCGGACTCTTCGTCTCCAGCGGGTCTCGTTACGAAGCGCCTGAATTTGCCGGTATTTCCCATTTCATCGAGCACATGCTTTTTAAGGGGACGACGACGCGTTCGGCCCTTGAGATCTCGCAGGCCATTGAAGGACGCGGCGGCAATTTCAATGCCTATACGTCGGAGGAAAGCACGTGCTTCTACGCGCACATGCCGTACAACTTCCTGGGAACGGCCGTCGAGATTCTCTGCGACATGTACACGCACGCGGCGATTCCCGACGAGGAATTTGCGCGCGAGCGGAATGTCGTCCTTGAGGAAATCAAGATGTACGACGATGAACCGGACTCGGTCGCCAGTGAAAATCTCTCGCGGGCGATGTTCCCGAAGAACGCGCTGGGACTTCCGATCGCCGGTTCGGCGGCGACGCTCGAAAAGATGAAGGCGCAGACCTTGCGCGACTATATTCATCGGGCGTATGTGCCGCGTGCCACGTGTGCCGTTGTGGCGGGCCGTTTCGATCCTGTTGAGGCGCGGGCCGCGGTGAAGAAGGCGCTGGGCGATCTCGCCGATGTCGAACCGCTGGTGTATGAGAAGGTGAAGGCACGTCCGCGTCCGCTCAAGGAGATTCGTGCGACACGTGACATCCAGCAGGTGCAGCTGGCGCTTGGGTTCCGGACGTTTGGCGTGAAGGCGTCCACCAAGAAGAAAGCCGCGGCGAATGTCTTTGACTGCCTGATGGGCCGTACGATGAGTTCGCGTCTGTTCCAGAGTGTCCGCGAGAAACGCGGCCTCAGCTATGACATTCGTTCGCAGCTGCAGTTCTTCGACGATGTCGGGGGATGGGCTGTGACCGCTGGACTTGACACCGCGCGGGTCGACGAAGCCGTGGCCTGCATTGAGCGTGAATTCGCGCGCATCCGGGCGAAACGTCCGTCGGCGGCCGAATTGCGCCGTACGAAGGACTTCCTGCTCGGCAACTTCCGCCTCGGGCTTGAAAACCAGCGTGCGCGGATGTTCTTCTTCGGCAATTGCGCGCAGACCTACAACAAGATCATTCCGCCGAGCGAGATGATCGCCGCCATCGAATCGGTCAAGTCGGATGATGTTCTGACCGTCGCGAATGAAATCCTCCAAGACACCCTCAAGAGCTACTCCTGGGTGACGCCCAAGGCGAAGTGAGATGAACCGCATTCTCTTTGAACCGACGGAAATTTCTGATGGCGTCGTGACGTTCGGCGGGGTTCGGGCGGAGCATGTTCTGAATGTGCTGCACGGGTCGGTGGGCCAGGTCCTCAAAACGGGCGTGGTTGATGGTTTGATCGGGACTTCGACGATTGAGGCGATCGAACCGCTGCCGCCCGATCCAACGACGAAACTCGCCCAGGGGCGCATCACGGTCCGGTGTGTCCACGATCAGCCCGCGCTCGCGCCTTGGGTGGATCTGCTTCTCGCGCCGCCGCGGCCGCGGGCGATGAAACGTCTGTTGCCCCAGCTCGCGCAGATGGGGGTGGGGCGCATTGTCCTCGTAGGGGCCGAGAAAGTCGAAAAGGCCTTCTGGGGCGCCCAGCTCTTGAAAGAGGAAATCTACCGTCCGCTTCTCCTCGACGGCCTCATGCAGGCCGGTACGACGGCGCTGCCGCAGATCCAAATTGAACGCAGTTTCCGTCATTATCTTGAAAAAGGGCGGTTTGAGTCAGATTTTTCGCAGTCATCAGAGCGCTTTGTCGCCCATCCCACCAAAGAGGGACAGACCCCATTCCTGCGGGGACAGTCCCCAAGTGCGCGGGGTCTGTCCCCATCTGAAGGGGGTCTGTCCCCGTCTGCGGAGGGTCTGTCCCCAGCTGCGGAGGGCCTGTCCCCACGGGGGCGGGTGTTGGTGGCGGTTGGGCCGGAGGGGGGATGGATGGATGATGAAGTCGATCGCCTGGAGGCGCATGGTTTTGTACGCCTTTCCCTGGGGTCGCGCATTCTCCGCACCGATACGGCCGTCATCGCGCTTCTTGCCCGCCTCATGCCGTTAGACTGATTCTTGCCCTGATGTCGCGTTGGCTAATAGTATACCAGGGCGCAGACTCCGTCTGCGCCGCAATGCTGGGTCTATGGACAATCGTTGGCTCTTCTTTGCGGCGCGGCTGGAATCCGCGCCTGTGTTCGATGCTACATCAGTTGCTTGAATAGGAACCACGTAAGGTTTCTGTTTTGGGATCGAACATCAATCGAATGCCGCCGCCATTTCCGCGGATGAACGTATGGGAAAGGAATCGCTCCGGCAAGGGATCGGAATTCCAGCATGTCTCCTGGGGTTCGCCATTCGGGTTCAGCGTCTTATTGGCATTGACAAAACGGTTCGTCTCAAGGACGTAAGCCCTTGATGCGGCAAACTTGATGAAATCGGCTTCCGTTGTCTTGCACGAGAATTCGGCATACCGCCCCCATCCCATAATAACGCCTCCGCCAAATCCCTTGAAATGGATGTCTTTCGATTCTGGCGGAATCATCGCTTCCACATGTAGCGCGGAAGCGATCCGCTGACTTGCCAATTCGGAATAGGTCGCGTAGACACGCTCCTCAGCCTTACTTGTCACGGCATCCGCGCAAAGAAGGCCGATCATAAGCATAAAACCCATCATAACCAACAATCCCATACCGCCGAAGAACCCGAAGAACACTTTGGCCGGTCCCTCCAATGGCTCGTCTTGTCGAAGCGGAAACACCAGTGCCAATGCAACGGCAGCAACATACGAAAGAAAGAGTACAAGGCAAACCACGCTGTTCGCGCCACCGAATATCGTCAGCAGCAGCGTCAGGAACAATGCAAATGTCAAATTGCGAAACAGCGTATAGACACGATGCGGTTTCATCCTGACATATTTCCTTTCAAGTACTTATGATTTGCCAAGCGCAGGACGTAATTTGCGCTCCTGCCGACGATCAACCCATTCGATTAACGCGAGAATAAAGAATCCGATTGCAATGAACAGTCCTTTGAAATTCGTATGCCCACATGAAAACGCATATGTTTCGACAGGGCGCTTGCGCAAGGCGTTCTTCAATCCCTCCGCGAGGGTGGCCGTGGTGGGCTCCCCCAGTTCGTCGCTCCTGAGGATGCCTCCGTCAACACCGACGACGTCCATTCTTGATGGATTCCTCGGAATTTTCCATGATCCGCTTCTTGCATGGTACTCGATCGATGAGATGGAAGATACGGGAATCTCCTGCCTGCTCACCAAACGCCCCAGCCACTCGTTCGTCTGAACGCTGAGGTTCTGCTCGTCAAGGCGATAGGTCAACGTGCCTGTGTAAGCATATACAAGGGCCACGACTGCGGCGGAAATCCACAGAACTATGCGAATGAGTTGAAACATAATTGGCGTTTATTCTACCCTATCTTGAACATCGAATGCAAGCAGAATTTCAAGGAAAAGACCGATGGGGTGCATCTGAGTTTTTCACCGCACTCTTTTTTTTTCAATTCTATGGCCAACGGCACGCAATCGAACAATCCGACCAATCGACCAATCGACCAATCGAACAATCCGAACAACCGACCAATCGACCAATCGAACAATCCGAACAATCGTACAATCCGAACAATCGAACAATCGAACAACCCTCCACTCTCCCACCCGAATAAATTGCTGTATTCGTTTGCCTGCGGATTTTGAAATATGCTATAATACCCACCATGAGTACGAGGCGCAGGATACCCTACGGGGTGATGAACTACGAGGAACTGGTCCGCGAATGCTATTTCGTGGACAATACGGCCTACATCCATGAACTGGAGGCTGTGAAGACGCCGGTGTTCCTGCGTCCCAAGCGCTTCGGCAAGTCCGTCTGGTGTTCCGTGCTCGCGCACTACTACGACGTCAACCTGAAGGACCGCTTCCAGGAGCTCTTCGGCGAGACCGACATCGGTCGGGACCCGACGCCGCTCGCGAATTCCTTCCTCGTGCTGCGCTTCAACTTCTCCACGATCGAGGTTGGGGCGCTCGCGGAGATCGAGCGGAATTTCTTCGAGCATGTCAAAATGCAGGTGGGGGAGTTCGCCGTGCGCTATGCCGCCCTGGCCGATTGGTCTGCCGCGCTCAAGGCGGAGAATCCGGCGATGATGATCGACAAGGTTCGGAACATCGTCAGCGCGAACAACCTGCCGCCGATCTACGTGATCATCGACGAATACGACAACTTCACGAACGAGATCGTCGTCTCCAATCGCGACGCCGGATACGATGCGATCTGTGGCCACGACAACGTGGGCGGACTGCCGCGCGATTCCTTCTTCAACGCGTTCTTCAAGTGCTTCAAGGCGGGTCTGGAGGAAGGCAACGTGGGACGCACGTACTTCACGGGCGTTCTGCCGATCACCCTCGACGACCTCTCGAGCGGGTTCAATGTCGGCACCGTGGTGAGCCTGCGCAAGAACCTGCTGGGCATGGTGGGGTTCACGCAGGCGCAGGTCGAGAAGTACGTTGAACGCGTGTTCGCGGACTACGGCTTCGACCCGTCGCTCAAATCGTCCGTCCTGTCGGATCTCAAGGCGTTCTACGACGGCTATCATTTCATCCCCGGCGCGGGGGCCCTCTACAACTCGACGATCTGCAACTGGTATCTTCAGTGTTTCGTCGCGGACGGCGGCGAGATCCCGCGCACCGTGATTGACACGAACATTCGCACGGACGTTGGCTGGCTGCGCCGTCTTGCGGGCTCGACGGCGAACGCGCTCGAGCGGGTGCGGGCCTACGTTGAACGGGGCGAGGGCGAGTCGGCGTCGTACAACGGACTTTCCGCAAAGTTCGGTCGCGCGAAGTTCTTCTCGAAGGATTTCTTCCCTTACGCGCTCTACTATCTGGGGCTTCTGACCTTCGACGGGATGTTCCGTCTGCAGATTCCGAACCTCACGATCCGGAACATGTTCGTGGACTACTACGACGAGCTTTCCGCATTCACGAACGAGGACGAGGCGCGGCACCACTTCATCGGCGCGGCCGAGGAGCTCGTCATGAACGGCGGCACCTGGAAGAACGT
>JAZUGW010000013.1:0-55059 GCA_045641465.1 Kiritimatiellia bacterium
GGACGATTCTGTCTTGCGACAGGCGACAGTCATGCTCTATCGGAATCGACATGTCGGTACCGCTGGGGCGTTAATGCTCGACAGATTGTTTTGTTCAAAATACGAAGGCTATGCGACTAGTTCAAACCGATTGAGTTTTGCCCATTTTATATTGAATCATCCAGAACATGAATACTATGATGTAAGGGATTTTTCAAGCATTACCAACCAACTTCTTTCTTCGGGTCAACCACTTCGACAGTTGGCGATCAGTGATGGAGGGAACGAGTGATGGTCGGCGCGATCTTGTTTGCAACGGTGGCACTCTCGGTGACGAACGCACGTTCCTCGTTTTCGACGGGGTGGCGGGCGACAACCGCCGGCTGCTCGGCTGGCCGGGGCGGTTCCCGGCGGTGCTGGACGTCGCCGTGAACTTCTACTCGACGGGCGACGAGGCGCTGGAGCTCGTGCCGGAAAGCGGCATCATGGTCTGGAGCGGCCTCTATACGAACGGCTGGGATGTGGCGCACCACTGCTGGCACAAGCAGGAGATGTTCAAGGGGCGCGCGCATCTGACGCGGGGGCTCGGCGGCACGAACTGGGCGGGCTGGGGCTTCAATACGAACCTCCTCGGCCTCAACCGCATCTCGCCCGAAGAGGCGGAGGGGATGTCTTCCGCCGACTTCCGGACCAACACGGTCTTCCAGCTCAGTCCCGCTCTTCTGACCAATCCCGCCATGACGCTCCTCGACCGCGGTTCGCTTCTCGCCCAGGCGATCCCCGCGCTCGCACCGGCCACCGGCGCGAAGGATATGGGACAAAGATTGATACGTGGTCGAAACTATAATCTTAATAGTAATGATCCAGAAAAAAGTGGTGTGACGAAACCAAATGGATGGCCTCACCGTGAACAGTATTCAGGTCGATGGAAGCATTCGGACATGAAGGATGTGGCATTCTTTTATAATTTCATGTTTTACAAATTGGTTGTCGAGAAAGGACTCCTCAAATGATTAAGCATGTCGCGTTGATATTAGCTGTGGTGTTGTCCATTGGTGCATCGACCGTGGACATTCGAAAAGACCCGGCGTATCGTAGGGCTGTGACGCATGGTGCCAAGGCGCAGATTTGCGTGAAAATTGTTGACGATGATGGAAAGCCTGTTCCTCATGTAAGCGTTATGGCGGTCATTGCCATGCATTTTTCGGAGTATCAGCAGAGGGGACAGACGGACACGAACGGCTGCTTTGTCGTCGAGGGCAAGACGACGGGAAACTACATCGAACTCTGGGCAGAGAAGGAAGGGTACTACAAATCGAAGAAAAAACTGATTCTCGTCGGCCCCGAACACGCACACGAGGTGAAGGACGGGAAATGGCAGCCGTATGGTTCCGAGGAAAAGATTGTTCTGCGCCCCAGAGGATTGCCGCCGCTTCTTCCGCGTATTGGCAAGGAAATGTATGTGCCCGTGACGAACCAATGGGTTGGCATTGACCTTCTTGTTGGTGATTGGGTGAAACCCTGGGGGAAAGGAAGTGTCATTGATTTTGAATTGAATGTACAATGGGATGGTTTGCCTCCGTGGAAAAGCCGATATTGCAAAACAGATATGCGATTTAGGGAACGGGATGCAGGTGGGTATCTTGTCAAGAATGTTCTTGAAAGTAGTTTCCAATACGCCTATTTCGCTAATACGAATAAGAGTTATAGGCAGACGTTTGAGTGGTGGGAGTATGGAGGGGGCGATCCTCATGCCCGAGACTTCCGACATTCGCATAATATGGTGATACGTTCAAGATGTGTTCATTCTGAATTGGGTGAACTGATTACGGCGAATTATGGTAACATTCGATGTCTAGACATTGGTCCAGGTGACGGGGGAAAACCGTTTATGTTCATCGGTTACAGTTTTAATACGATTCCGAATCGCCTACAAATTGAACCTGTAGGACTCAAGGATTGACCCCGCTGAAAGGTGATTCGTCTATGGTTAGAACGGTTTTGTTTCTGCTTGGTTTCCTGTTGGCGTTTGATGCATCGGCCGTGGTGATGCATCTTCCCCCGTTGCCGGCAAGTTCGTTTGCCGATACTGTGGTGACGACGAACGTGCCGATGTGTATGACGGCGCCGTCGGCCAACTGGAAGTTCCGCTTTTCGCTTGACTGCGTGCCGGCTTCCAATTCGGTCCAGGTGGCGTGGGGGCGCGACACCAATTCAAACGGGATGCTTGAACCCGAGGAGACGCGGCTTGTCATCGGACGTAACCGCCACGGCGTTTTCGTGGAGAATCCCGTCTCGGTTGGACGATTCGAGCAGTCGTTGCCGGTCTACGGACTCTGTTCGGAAATCCTTTCGTTCTGCGTGTCGTTGGATGCAACGGGCCATCCGATGCGGTTTCTCGCGCAGAGCGAATTTGGTTCGGACCTGTTTCCGTTCTGGAATGTGGAACCGCCGGGCTGGCTATTTGACCTCGACTGGAATCTCCTACGCGTGACCGTGAGAGGACCTGGTGCCTCGGTCGAACAGATTCGCCTCTCCCTTTCGCCCGACGCGACAATCTTGATCTTTCGTTGACCTTGAACTCGCTGTTTTCAGATGTTGCGCAAAAGTACTTATAATGGTATAATACACACAATAACTTTTTGACAGTTGTGTTGGTTTTACCCGAGGAGAAGAAATGGCTAACGATGCACTGGCCCAAAAGGCCCAGAATTTCACCAACCGGGGCCGTCAGGCTCTGGAGGCAGGTCGCTATGAACTTGCCGTCGAGATGCTTTCCCAGGCGATCGATTGCGCACCGAGTTCCCTTGAGACGCGGCGTCTGCTGCGTGCGGCGCAGATCGCGAAGTTCCGTCAGAATCCGCCGTCCAGTTTCGCGTTGAAGCTGCAGGGACTTTCCAACATGGGCAAGCGCTCGAAGATCATGTCGTTGGTGAAGAAGGGCCAGGGTGCGGAAGCGATGGCCGAAGCTGAAAAGCTTCTTGAGATCAACCCGATGGATCCGGACAACATCGAATGCGCCGTGAAGGCCGCCGAGGCCGCCGGCATGCCGGAAGCCGCCGCGATTTCGGTCGAGGCCGCCTATTCGTGCAGCCGTGGCGATGCGAACCTGCTCGAGCGCGTGGCGCAGTACTACATGGTGGCGAAGCGCTACGACAAGGCCCGCGATGCCTATGTGAAGCTTTCGCAGCTCAAGCCGGGCGACCAGCGCATCATTCAGCTGCTCAAGAACGCGGAAGCGCAGAGCACGATGTCCAGCGGCTGGAGCGATACGGTCGGCAAGAAGGGCGGCTATCAGGCGATTCTCGCGAACCAGGAGCAGGCCAAGAAGATCAACCAGGCCAACAAGGCCGTGGTGACGGGCGATGACGCGGACGCGATGATCGCCGAAAAACTCGCGCAGATCGAGAAGGAACCGAACAACCTCAACTTCTACCGTGCCCTTGCGCGTATCTACATGCAGAACAAGCGCTTCGAAGAAGCTGTCGGCATTCTGCAGCGCGCGCAGACGGTCAGCCAGGCGGACCCGGAACTCGACCGCATGCTCTCGACCGTGACGACGGCCAACTACGAGTACAATGTCGAGCAGCTGCGCAAGGAAGGCCGCAACGAAGAGGCGGACAACCTCGAGGCCGAGAAGAACCAGTTCGTGTTCGACGACCTTGCGACCCGCGTGGAGCGTTATCCGAACGATTTGCACCTGCGCTTCGAACTCGGCTATCAGTACTACATCTACGGCGATGCCGATCCCTCGTTCTACGACGAAGCGGTGCAGCACCTCCAGCTCGCGCAGAAGTCCCCGAAGGACCGTCTGCAGGCGCTCTACTATTTGGCCATGTGCTTCCTCAAGAAGGGCCAGAACGACATGGCCGTGATGCAGCTTGAAACGGCGCGCGACCAGATCCCGACGATGGACGACCTCAAGAAGAAAGTCGTCTATCAGCTCGGTCTCTGCGCGGAAGAGGGTGGCGATCTCGAGAAGGCGTACAACTACTACAAGGACGTCTATACGCACGATGTGACCTTCGGCGATCTGAGCGAACGCATGCTCAGGGTCAACAAGCAGCTCCACGAACAGCAGAAGGCCTAAGGTCTCTCTTCGACATCTGTCGAAGTGCATCCGTGCGCGCGTGTGGGACCTCCCGCAGCGCGCACGTTTTTTTGAGGTGTAAGGATGAAGATCGAAGAACTGATTGACAAAGGCGACCAGACGGCTCAACTTGTCCGGGCCGCATTGAACATCTTGATGGAATCGCCGTATTTCTACAAGGGCGACGATGAACGGGCCTTCCTTGCCGTGTTGCGTTATCGCCAGGCGTTTTCGGCCTTTTTCGAAAAGTTCTTTGGCTGGACGCTGGTCATCGACGGCAAGTGCGCGCGTCTCTACAAGCCGCGGTGGTTCAATGAGGCCATTACGCCGCCGAATCGGGACATGTTCGGCTTCACCAAGCGCGATGAATGCATGAGTTTCCTGCTCCTGTTGGAATATTATGAACGCGAAGCCCGTGAACAGGGCGTGACGGCGGATGATCCCGAGAACCTGAAATTCCGCTTCGGCGATTGGCTGGAGTATGCCGCCGCGCGTCTGCGCGAATTGTTCCCGACGAAGCGCGAGAACTATTCGGACGAAAAGGTCCGTCAGGTGCTTCGGACGATCATGCCCACGCTTGAACGCTACCGTTTCCTGCGCAAGGTGCGTCCGTCGGCGGACGATGCCGTGGCCGAGGCCGATGTGATCTATGAAGCCCTGCCGGCGTTGTGGCACTATCAGGCCGCGCAATTGGCGGAGTCGCTGAACGAAGAGGAAGCGTCCCAGGAGGAGACGGCGGAATGAAGATTTCAGAACGTTATCGTATCCACGCTGTACGGTTGGTCGAGTTCCACAACCTCGGGACGACCACGGTTGAAATTCCCGTGGGCGGACATCTCTTCCTGCTGGGCGACAACGGGTCCGGCAAGACGACGCTGCTCGATGCCATCCACTTGGTGCTGACGGCGGGACGCGAGATGGAATTCAATTCGGCGGCCCGTGTGGCCGGTGCGAAAGATTCGGGCGGTCGAACCTATCAAGGCATCGTGCTCCGCTACAATGCCGTCACGGGACGTCCTCTGCGCGAGAGCGGCATCACATACGCCGCCCTCGAATTGCACAGCGACCAAGGCCGCATCGTCTCGATCGCGGTGGGACTTGCCGCCGAAGGAATGGATGTCGCGATCGACCGCTGGGGCGGTCTCGCATCGGTGCCGGTTGCCGATCTGCCCTTGACGGTGGAGGAAAATGGTCGTTTGCGGGCACGGACGCAGGCCGAATTCAAGAAGGGCATGTCGTCCTTGACGGGTGGACGCGCCTATACGCACATCAACGAGTATGCGGATGCCGTCGGCATGCGCCTCTTCGGCTCGCTTGAAAAGTACGCCGATGTCTGCAAGCTTCTCCGCACAGGCAAGGCCTATCGTGAAATCGCCGCACGCGCGGCTAACTACGACGAGCTCTTCCGCCAGCTGCTTGAGGACCCGCCGCGCGAAACGTTTGAACCGCTCTTGAAAGGGTTGCGCGAACTTGACGCGAGCAAGGCGAAGCTTGAGCAGATCGACGAACGCGCGCATTATCTTGACGATTTGCGTCGTGCGCGTGAACAGCTTGATTCACTTCGCCTGAAGACCGACCTGGTTTCGTGGGCTGAAGCCGATCGCGTGCGTGAAAAGACGACGGCGGAAATCGCGTCGCTTGCAGCGGCATGCGCTGCGGGGGCGGAAGAACGGACGAACCTAGAGCGCCAGGCGGGGGCGGCGCAAGGTGAAACCGCACGGACGCGTGAACGGCTGGCTGAGCTGCGGGCCAAGGATTCGTCCGGACTCGTCAACCAGGAAAAGCATATCTTCGCCCGTTTGGCCGAGGCGCAGCGTGTGGCGGCGACCGCGCAGGCCGATGCGGTGGCGGCGGAAAGTCGCCGTGAGGCCGATGCGCGCGCGGAGTCCCAGCAGAAGAAGACGCTGGCCACGGTGGCCCGGCAGTCGGGCGATGCCGTGCAGAAGGCGTCGAAGGCTGCGGGGATTGCCGTGGGTGCCGTGACGGATGTCCTGTTCGGTACGGCGAATGGCGCGGCGGTGGCGGATGTGTCCACGCCGTTTGTCGAGGCGCGTGCGCAGGTGGTGCAGGTTCGCGAGACCCGCGTGGCGGAGGCGTTTGCGGCTCGGCAAGTCTGCGAGACGACGCAGGCGGATGTGGACGCGGCGCGTCAGGAACTTGAGACGCTGCAGCATCGCGGCGAGAGCCTGCCGAATGTCCCCGGCTTCGAAGCGGCGCGACGCGATCTTAGGAGCGCACTGCTCGATGCGCGGCCGCTTTATGAACTGCTGGAGCCGAATCCGAGTTGCGATGCGCGGCATTTGGCGCTTCTCGAACGCTTGCTGGGCGATGAATTTCTCGCGACCTGGATTGTCGATGAGCCGCGGTTGGATGCAACGCGTCGTCTCGTGTGGCGCGAGGAAGGTCCGCTCACGGTGGCCAGTCGTGCCGATCAGGACGGTGTGGATGCGCCTGCTCTTGCGCCCGGACTTTTCAACTACTTGTCCGTGACGGATTCCGATACGGCGGCGATTCGTCTGGTGGCCCGCCAGCTCTGTGCGAAGGCGGCCCCGCAGGACTTTGATTTCCTTTCGTTGAAGGCCTGGAACTTCCGTTCGCGTCAGGGTGTCTTTGCAGATGCGAAGCCGCGTTTGATCGGTTCGAAGGCGCGTGCAGCGGAGCAGGCGCGTTTGATTCGCGCGGCGGAAGAGCGTCTCGCGGCGGCCGAGAAGGCGAACAGAAATGCGTTGCGTGCGGCGGCGGCCTCCGACACGGCCGTGGCGAATGTCAAGGCATTGGAAGCGGCGCTGGAGGATGCCCGAACGGAGCTTGACGAGGCGCTGAAAGTCTGGCGGGAGGCGGCGGCGACAGCGCGAGCCTCGTCGGAACGGGCGACCTATGTGCGCACGACGGCCACCGAGCGCCTGCACGAAGCGCAGGTTGTACGGGAGGAACTGGAAGACGTTCGGCTTCGGATGCGCGCGGCGGGAATCGACGGCTCGCTGGAGAAGAAGATCGCGGCTGTCGAACGCAAGGTGAAGGCGAATGAAGAGGCCGCCAACGAGCTGCAGCGTCAGTTGGGCGCGGTCGAGACGCGGCTTGAGGCCCTGCACAATCAACAGGTTGAAGCCGACCAGCGGCTGGCGTCCGCACAGCGGCAGATCGAGGCGTTGACGGCACGCTTTGCCGCGCATCTAGGCGAGTCGATGGACGCGGGCGCTTTTGTGCGGACGAAGTGTCCGGAGGCTTTTTCGGACAAGGCCGATTTTGCGCAGCTTCGCGAAAATCTCGTGAAGAGCGCGAGTGCGGTCGAAACGGAAATCGCCCATAAGATCCGCGATGTCAAAGGCGCGTACTATGCGTTTTCGTTCGATCGGGTGCAGAATCGGCTCGTCGACCGGCGGGGTGAGCCGTTGGACAAAGTCATTGCCGAAGAGACGGCGAGCCTGGATGATCTGCGGTCCATTATCGACCGCAAGACGCGCGAGGTGTTCGAGCAGATCTTCATGGGCGAGATCATGGATCGCCTGAACGTCAGCTGGCATCAGATGACGGAACTTGTGTCGCGGATCCAGCGCAAGTTGACGGGGCGTCGCTTCGGGTCGAACCGGTATGCGTTTGAAATCGAGACGGTGCCCGAATACGAGGAGTTCGTCAACCTCGTCAAGCAGGCTTTCCGCCGCGAGTCGGACGAGGGGAAGGCAGAACTGCAGCGCATTCTCGAGAACCATCGTGACGAGATTATGAATGCGGATTTCGATCGCGTGCCCGACTTGTTCGACTATCGTAAATGGTTCCGGTTCCAGTTGAAGGTCTTTGTCGAGAATGCGGAAGGCCGCGTCATCGACCGCAAGGTCAAGAGCATGGGGTCGGGTGGCGAGCAGGCGGTGCCGAACTATCTGCTCATTCTCACGGTTGCGGAGTTCCTCTATCACGGCGGCGACCAGGTGGATCCGCCGAAAGTGGCGCCGTTGCTGTTCGACGAGGCGTTTTACGGCATCGATGCCGAACGGCGTGACCAGTTGCTGGCATTCGCGGACGATTTGGGCTTGCAGCTCTTCGTCTCGTCGCCGGATCAAGACGGAGTCAAGCGCGAGATTCGCCACTCCGTTTCGCTGATTGTCGTCAAGGATGAAAACCTTGATGTTCATTTGAGTCCCATTGTGTGGAACAATGTACCGACTCAAGGTGTATTGCTCGGAGAAAGCGGTTCCGCGCCGGGCATGGAAATAAGAGAGGAAACGCGATGAAACTAGACCAGACCCTGTCGTCTTTGGATGTATCCGAAGAGGCGGCACGTGCGGCGTTGGAAAAGGCGCCCGAATTGAAACCGCTGCTGATGCGCTTCGCGCGGAAGGCCCTGAAAGGGCAGCCCGTGCCGCGATCGTTTACAGGCGACGCCTACAGCTACGAGACGCAGCAGCTGCTTGAACGTCTTCTCCATACCGTGACGGGACGAACGTCGGACGGCAAGGTCTACGGAACGATCCTCGATTTCATGCGCGAGCCGAGTCATTGGCGGGGGCTCATCCTGGCGTTGGGGCTCGAAGGCGAGACGGTTCCGAAGGATCCTGTGTCCGACCTGATGACGCGTTTGACATGGCAGTATCCCCAACTGAAGGAAGATATCGAGTTCCTTGCGACGCTTGACGTGGTGAAGCAGTTTCTGCGTACGCCCGAGGGTCGTCAAAAGTGGAAAGTGCTCTTTGAGCGTGTGTGCGCACTGATTGAAGAGACAGATGAAACGCGCACGCCGACCACGCTGTCCCAATTGGGTTCCGACTGGTTTAACGACAGCAAGTGCCTGCGGAGCGGTCCGCTGTATGGACAGCTAGTGACGATTCTGGCGGTATTCGGCAACATGTCGGCGAGTGATCGGGCCGTCTTGGAAGCCTTCCGCATCTATGACAATCCGTATACCCGGTCCGTCCTCTGTTTTGCGCCATTCGCTTTTACGACGCGCGACGGCCAGTATTTCGACTTCCCGCGGCGTCTCTTTGAGGCCGGACTTGCCTGCCAATTGCCCGTGCAGACGGTGGCGCAGATTGTCTCAATTACCTGGGAGGGCGTGGGCAAGAAGATCGTCACGAGCGAGAATGCCGCGCCGCTTGTGAGGTTCGTCCAGGCGAAGACGCCGTTCGTTTATACGGAAGGGTATCCCAATTCAGCTGTGATGAATCTGCTGAAGGTGTTCGCGCAGGCCGAACTCAAGGCCATTCATTATGGCGATACGGATTTGGACGGCTTTCTCATCGCCCAGCACGTCGGTCTCGTGATTCCGCTGGATCGCGTGGTTGCGGAAGAGATCATCCGCCAGCCGGGTCAGTTGAAGGGCATTCCATTGACGGCCGAGCAGATGAAGGATGTTAATGACTGTATTGAATCGTATCCAGCGGATTGGCCCTTGCAGGGGGGGGTGAAACGGATTCGTGAGCTGGGTTGCTGGTATGAACAGGAGGCGTTTCCGCTGTGAAAAGACGGAATTCAAATACGGCGGCGGGAGATGATCTTTTCGCCGCCGCCGAACAGCGGCGTGCGACGCCTTTGGGGTCTGTCCCTGCCGCGCCCGTGGCACCGCCCGAGCCGGTTGTGCTGATCGATTCGCCGCTGGTCAGTGAGTCGGCGGAGTGGCTGGCCACGCGCGCAACGACGCTGGGCAGTCTCCTCGCGAGCGAACGGGCGCCTGAGTATGTGGCGATTTTGCGCGCCTTTGCCGTGATGCGCGATGGACACGAGCCCGAGCCGCTGCATGAAGATCTGCTTGTCAAAGTCTGCGGGGAGGATTATACGGTCTCGTCCGAGGCGCAGTTCAAGAGCGACTTGCGGCAGTTGAAGGACTGGTCGCTCGTGAGCGAGCGGATCGAGAAGGAACGCTTGCGCGGCTATCGCGACAATCGGCGTACGAAGTTCCGCTATCGGCTTTGCGATGACGCGGTTTCCTTCGTGGCGTGGCTGAGTGAACGCCGCGAGCACGACCTTGCACCGGAGAGCACCGCGGCGACGGGCAACCTGCTGGACGCGCAGATTTCGTTGCTTCAGGAACTCAGGCGCAGGGTCCGAACGGTGGTGACGGAGACGGTCGACTACGAAACGGCCGGCGCGGTACTCTATCGGATCGAGCAGATGCGCCTCAATGTCGACGCCACGGCGAAGACGTTGCAGGTGCTCAACCTACGGCTGCTCAGTTTCGGTGCCGATTCGTTTCAAGTGTCCGAAGCCAAAGAGGTGGTCGACGAGCTGGGACATTTCCTCGAGCATTTCGGTCAGCGCTTCAGCGTGTTGCAGACGGAGATCAATGCCGTCCTGAGCGACTTGCGCAATAAGACGTATGGTCCGCGCTG
Organism: Kiritimatiellia bacterium; assembly: GCA_045641465.1. Taxonomy (GTDB): domain Bacteria; phylum Verrucomicrobiota; class Kiritimatiellia; order RFP12; family UBA1067; genus RUG572. The sequence continues at coordinate 10,390 of JAZUGW010000013.1, forward strand.
GACGGCTTGTGCGACGCGCCTTCGGGATGAAACGGCCAAGTTCCGTCACATCGCCTCCGTCCGTGTACCCGATGCGCCAACGGCCCTGGAGGATGCGAGTGCCTTCTACGGCGCGGGTGGACGCCTCGGCGAACTCGTCTCGCGCGTACGTGATTCGGCTCGCAAGGTCTGGGGCAAGCTCAATGCGAAGCTGCGCGAACTTGAACGTCGGAACCATCGACTTGAAGACCTGCAAGCCCGACTGAAGGAATTCGCCTGTTTGGAAGAAGACGAGGTGCCGTATGATTGGATGCGGCGCGTCCTCGAGACGGCGGCGATGCGAGGCGACCCGCTGATCCGTCCGAGCGGTGAGAAGTCGAAGCATCCGCTGCCAAAACGGGCGTCCAAAATCAAGCAGAAACACCTGGTGGCGTGGATCACGCCGCGCCATGTCGGCGAGAAGGCGAATGTCGCCTCGATTACGGAAGTGAAGGCACAGCGGTTGAAAGACTGGATGCAGATGCGCGGGCTCGTTCCATATGTCGGACAGGAAGTCCGCCTGTCGGCTGGTTCTTTTGCAGAGTTCGACGATTTCCCGAAGATTGTGCAAGTTATCGAAGCGCTTCGCCTGGGTGGCGGCGAGAAAGGCCGTCGCCATCTCCAGCTTGTCGGACGCGACTGTGCCGTGCGGGCGGATGTTCAGGTCGACTCGTCGACGCTTTCCTTTGACGATCTCGCACTCAAGGCAACGTCCAAATAAGTCCGAAGCTCAATTTTCTAAAACTCTCGCTTTACCTTCGTTCGGGATTGTGCTATACTATTCGTCACTTTCCCGAGCTTAGGGGAAAGCCCTTCGGACCGTAGCGCAGCCTGGTAGCGCGTTTGCTTGGGGTGCAAAAGGTCACGAGTTCAAATCTCGTCGGTCCGACCATTCAAACTTCCGCTCGAGGGCGGGAGTTTTTGTTTTTTAGAGAGTGGATCAAAAGAAAGGTGGTAAGAGAATGAATATTCGAATGATCACGGGTTTTACTGCAGTTGTGGTTTCTTGTCTGTGTGTGCAGGCGAAGGTTGAACCGTATGGTATTCTTCCGACGGCGGCGCATTTGCCGTACCAGGAACGTGAGATCATGGCGATTGTCCATTGGGGACCGAATACGTTTACCAATGTCGAATGGGGATTTGGCAATGTGCCGGCGGAGAAGGTGAATCCCGATCAGCTTGATCCCGAGCAGTGGGTCGTGGCGATGAAGGCTGCGGAGATCAAGTCCGTCGTGCTCGTCGCGAAGCACCATGACGGATTCTGCCTGTGGCCGAGCAAGCTCTGTCCGGATGGATATTCGATGGCGAACGCCGGTGGTCGGAACAAGGGTTTCGATGTCGTGCGTGCGGTGGCCGATGCGTGTCGGAAGCATGGACTTAAATTTGGCTGCTACGTGTCGCCGTGGGATCGCCACCAGGCCAACTACGGTACGCCCGCGTATGTCGATTACTTCCACAACCAGTGGCGTGAATTGCTCACCAACTACGGCGAAATCTGCGAGATCTGGCTCGACGGCGCCAATGGCGGTACGGGCTGGTATGGTGGCGCGAATGGCGGCAAGGGCGAGCGGCGCTCGATTCCGGCGGGCTATTACCGCAAGCCGCAGCTGCTGCAGATGATGCACGAACTGCAGCCGATGGCGCTGGCCTTCGGTGGACATGGCAACTGGTCCACGACGTGGTGCGGTACGGAGAGCGGCTATTCGCCCGAAACGTGGAAGTACGTGCGAAAGGGCGAAGACGGCGGGATGTATTGGACGCCGTCCGAGAGCGATACGCCGTTCCGCCAGCAGTGGTTCTTCCATCCGAACCAGCATCCGAAATCGCTTGCGGTTCTGGTGAAGGCGTATTATGAGTCGGTTGGACGTGCTGCCGTTTTGAATTTCGGCATTGCGCCGGATACGCACGGACGCGTCTGCGACGAGGATGTGAAACAGCTCAAGGCGTTCGGCGACTGGGTGCGGGCGTTCAACGCGGTTGACCTGGCGGCGGGTGCGGTGAAGACCGTGACGGGAGAGGGACTCGACCAGACCATTGAGTTGAAGCTGCCGAAGGTCGTGCGTTTTAACTGCTGCGATCTCAAGGAGGAAATCACGCTGGGACAGCGCGTGGTGAAGTTCGACGTCGAGGCGAAAGTCGAAGGCGAATGGCGGCATCTCGCCTCTGCGACGACCATGGGGTATCGTCGGATCGTTCGGTTCGATCCGGTCGAGTCCGATTGCGTGCGTGTGCAGGTGAAGGGCGAAGCCGAGCCGGTGGTCAAATCCATCGCGTTGCGCTTCGGCAAGAGCGTCGATGCAGAACGTGGCATGGCGGACGATGCCCTGTCGCGCAGTCTGTGGAAGCCGCTTGAGTCGAGCGTCCCCAATCTCGAGACGGTGAAGAATGTCTTTGACGGTCGGGCCAATACGCTGTGGCATTCCCACCCGATGTCGGGGCCGTTGCCGCCGCCGCAGTCGTTCGCGATCGACTGTGGTAAGACGGTGACGATCAAGGGCTTCGACTATCTGCCGCGTCAGGATGGTTGTCCGCGCGGGCTGACGGATGGCTATGCGTTCTACACCTCTGACGATGGAAAGAACTGGACGCTGCGTGCCGAAGGCGAATTCGGCAACGCTCTGGCCAATCCCGTGCGTCAGCGTGTGACGCTGGCACAGCCCGTCAAAGCGCGTTATTTCAAATTTGTCGGGACGCATGCGGCAAACAACTGCAACCACGTGGCTGTCGCTGAATTCTACCTCTTCTAATGTCGCAGATCGATTCAATGCCCAGTCTGTTCAGATCGTTTCTTCGGCTCTCGGCCGGCGCGTTCCTCTTGGGGGGCGCGTTGGTTCTGGCCGGTTGCCGTACGATTGAACCGCGGGCTGATCTGCGCACGTTTGAATATCCGTTCGTCGACGATTATTCCGTTGTCAATCGCGCCACGTTCAGCTGGCAGGATGAATTCCTGTCGGCTTCGAGCGACATCTACTCTCAGAATCTGGCAGGACCGCTCGCGGCGTTGTCGGGCGCCGTCTATGGATACCATCTTGAGATGGATGTCCATTCGCTTGAAGGCCTCGGTTTCGACCGCGCGCGAATGCTTCGATGCTACGGGAAAGATCTCAACTATCAAGATCCTGTCTACGGCCTCAACCTTGTTGGATTTACGCTCGCCACGAAGCGGGTGTTGTTCGAGGGTGTGCCGCGCGATGTGGTCTTCGTCGTCCTACGCGGTACCTTCGGACGCGACGAGTGGGTGTCGAATATGAATGTGTGCAATACCTGGGGCGCGGCCGAAAATCCGGATCCCGCGGCGATTCCCGCATTGCACGAAGGTTTTCGTCTCGCGGCGGACCAGGTCGAAAACGCCCTTGTCGCGTTTGTGCGGACGAACAACCTCGATCTCGCGTCCGCGAAGGTGGTCATCACGGGACATAGCCGCGGCGCGGCCGTGGCGAATATCCTCGGGGCGCGTCTCGACGATGCCGCGCAGGCGAAGGGACGTTCGCCCTTTGCGGCACTTTCGCGGCAGAATGTCTTTGTCTATACGTTTGCCTCGCCGAACACCGTTTTGCGCACGGATGTCGATGTCCGTTCGCCGCGTTATGGCAACATCTTCAATGTCATCAATCCGGAGGATATTGTGCCGCGCGTGCCGATCGCCCGTTGGCAGGCGCGGCGTTTTGGACGCGATCTCAACTTGCTGGACTACGATTCGCTGTCGCTCTGGGGACTTTGCTGGAATGACGCCTACGGCGACATGAAGGACGCCGTCAAGGAGATGTGCGGGTATGAATGGTGGCATCTGCCGTTTGGGACGAATTCCGTGTGTGCGGTGCCGACCCTGCTGGGGAATGTCGCGCCGACACTGGTCGACCTCTATGCGATCCCGCCCGGCCAGCGACAGGTCGGACATCTGACGAGTGTCCAGTCCATCGTTGAACACGCGATCTATCGGGCCGTGTCGCCAACCGGTCAGGACGACTGGAACACCTCGCTGGGACGCGATGTGGCGAATCTTTCGGAAGTGTTCAGACTCTTCGAACATCCGCTGGAGAAGTCGATTCACAATCAGGTGTTCTATTATCCTGATGGACACGATTTTTCCCGTCAGCCCGGGATGTTCAACTTCGTTTGGCGCATCATCTGCACGCACGCCCCGGCAACCTACATCGGCTGGATGAAGTCCGCCGAGAAGAACGGACCCGCATCCGTTTTTACGAACTGGTCTGATCGTGATTCTCGTCCCTTAACCTCAACCACAAAAGAAAAATGAAAAACAAGATTGTCTCGTTTGTGATGGTATTGGCGGTGGCCATTGAAACAGCCGTTGCCGCAAATCTGAATTTCGCGCCGCCGCGGCTCGTACCGGCGCCGCAGAAGGCGTCGTGGCGGCTGACCGACTGCGCGTCGCTGACGAACGGTGTGAGGATTAACCTGAATCTGGCGGGTGAACACGAGTCGGTCCGCGCCTGGTATGAGGCGCATCTCAAGAATGTGTTTGGCGTGACGGCAAATATCAAGACGCAGACCGTGGCGCGTCCTGAAGGGGAAGGTGATGAGGGTTATCGTATCGTTCTGGGCGGACACGCGATCGAGATCGGCGCCAAGGGGTTGACGGGGGCGCGTTATGCGTTTCAGACGTTGCGCCAGCTGATGATTCCGATGCGGGGGACGTTGAAGGTCGAAGGCTGGATGGCACCTGTGTGCGACATCCGCGATCGACCGTCGTCGTCGTTCCGTGGAATCCACCTGTGCTGGTTCCCCGAGACGAAAGTCTCGTTCATTGAACGGTGCATTCGTTTGGCCGGCTACTACAAGATGAACTATGTAGTGTTGGAAACCTGGGGCACGTTCCGAAGCGAGAAGTATCCGTGGTGGGGATGGAAGACGGGGACGATGACAAAGGCGGAAATCGCCCGTTTGCGGGGTGTCGCTCAGGACTTGGGCGTGACGCTCATTCCGCAGTTCAACATCTTCGGCCATGCGACGATGAGCCGCGGTCAGAGCGGCAAGCATGCGGCGCTTGATTTTCATCGCGAGTACCAGCCGATCTTCGAGCCGTATCGTGGCTGGAACTGGTGTCTGTCGAATCCTGTCGCCTGTACGATGATCGACGACTTGGTGCGTGAACTGCACGAGGCTTTTGGAAATCCGCCGTATTTCCACATCGGTTGCGACGAGGCGAATCCGCCGAGCTGTCCTGTCTGTCGCGCGCATGATTACGTGGAACTCATTGCGAGCAACATCACACGCGTTTCAAAACTCCTCGAATCACGCGGCGCGCGGGCGATGATGTGGCACGACATGCTGTTGAAGCGGGGAACGTTTTCGCCGTTCTATGCGAACGCCGGAGCGGGAGAGGAGCGGCTGCTCGGGATGTTGCCGAAGTCCGTCATCATCTGCGACTGGTTCTATGGCAATGTGGTGAATTCGGGGTATCCGACGTTTGCGCATTTCCGCAAGGCCGGCTACGATCTGCTGACTTCGCCCTGGGATGTGCCCACGGCGACGCTCGTGCAGGCCCGTGCGGCCCGCGCGGCGGGGGCGTTGGGCGTGTTGGGAACGACATGGCACCATGTCTACAAGGATTCTCTAGGACGCGAGTTCGTGCCGACGGCGAGCGGTGCCTGGGGAACGGGGGGCGATGTTTCGATGTTCATCGACCATTGGCGTCAGATGGGCTGGGATGCGAACGTGCAGGACTCTGACGAGACGGGTGTCGTCACGGACCAGATTCCGTCCCGTTCGAACATTGAATTCAGACCGGGCTTCTAAGAACTAGGATTTCGGCAGTTGATGAAAGAATTTTATTGATTTATGTCTAGGATTAGAATGGAAAAAATGCTATTCTATCCCCATGGCTAAGTCTTGGAAAAATTCGACTGTCCTCTACCTCCTGTCCATGGCCGGACTGGGGGGACTTTTGTATGGTGTCGACTTCGGTGTGATCGCCGCAGCGGAGCCCTATCTGAAGGCATTGGGGATTTATTCCGGGGCGCGGGTGAGCCTGATTGTTGGAGCGGTGCTCGTGGGCGGACTCCTCTCGTCGATCACGGCGGGCATGCTCTGCGACTGGCTGGGACGCCGTAAGACGATCATCCTTTCGGCGGGAATGTTCCTGGCGGCGATTCCGGTGGTGTGTCTCGCCCTCGACAATTTCCCGCTGTTGTATGCCGGACGTGTCCTTCAGGGAATGAGTGCGGGCTATATGGCAGTGGCGATGCCGATGTACCTCACGGAAACCCTCCCGGCCGAAATCCGCGGACGCGGTACGGGCGTCTTTCAGACCTGCCTCGGGATCGGTCTTGTCGTCGCGGCGGCGGCGGGCTGCATCATTGCAAGCTGTCTGGGGGCGGCTGACACGCTGAGTTCGGATGCGGCGAAGATGGTCTCGGCCTGGCGGGCCAATTTCTGGTGGACCCTGGTGCCCGTGGCGGTTTTGTTCGTCGGCTCGTTCCGGTTGAAGGAAAGTCCGGTGTGGGAAGAGCGTCGCAAGGCTCGGACGGTGGCGGCGACCGTCGACGATCGTTCGGAAGGGGGCTCGCTTTTCCAGCGGCGTTATGTCGTGCCGTTTCTGCTGGCTTGTCTCGTGTTGACGTTGAACAAGACCACGGGCATGAGTTCGTTCACGAGCTATCTGGTGTCGATTTTGCACAAGGCGGGTTTCAGCGGCATTCTTGCCAACTACGGACAGCTGATCGTGAAGTTCACCAACATCTTCATGACGGTCGTTGCGGCGATGCTGATCGACCGGAAGGGGCGCACGTGGCTGCTGAAGCTGGGCACGGGCGGAATGGCGGTGGGGCTGTTCGCAATCGGCGGGGTCTTCTTCGCGATTGAACGCTGCGGCGTGACGGCGGGGTATCTGACGGGACTCGTGACGCTGGTGCTCTTTTTCTTCATGTACTGTTTCTATGCGATCGGGCCGGGCATCTGCGTGTGGCTCGTGCTGTCGGAGCTGATGCCGAAGCGCATTCGCGCCAATGGCATGGCGATTGCGTTGTTCATGAACCAGCTCGTGGCGTGCGGTCTCGCGTCGACGTTCCGTCCCTGGGTGGAGCACTGGGGCTGGGACAGCATGTTCTTCTTCTTCGCCGTCAACGCGGTTCTCTATTTCGTCGTCAGTTGCTTCATCCCTGAAACCAAAGGAAAATCATTGGAAGAACTAGACAGCCTCTTTGATCGAAAAGTGAATACGACAAACATGAATCTCAAAGGAAAACAATGATCACTCAAACATCTGTCAGCTATTACGGACTCAACTATATCGAACATGCGGAGGCCGATTTCAAGGAAATGGTTGCGCATGGCGTGACGAATGTGATTCTCGCCGTGACGGAATTCGATTTCGACTTCTGGCGGCCGAACATTCCGAAGATCGTCGACAAGGCCCACGAACTGGGTCTGAAGGTTACGATTGACCCGTGGGGCAACGGCAAGTATTTCGGCGGCGAGCAGGTCTCCAAGTTCCTGCAGGACAACGTCGAGAATCGTCAGGTGTCGGCGCTCACGGGCGAGAAGCTGCCGTATGCGTGCTTCAATACGAACAGCTACCGCGACTATTTCAAAAACTTCTGTCTGACGCTGGCACGTGAAACGAAGTGCGACGGTTTCTTCTGGGATGAGCCGCATTACGCGTTCCCGAAGGGCATTGCGTCGATTACCGGCGGCGTCGCCGACGACTGGACGTGCTACTGTCCCGTCTGCCGCAAGCGTTTCGAGGATTATTACGGCTACCCGATGCCGCGGTACATGACGAACGACGTCAAGCAGTTCCGCTGGCGCGAAGCGCTGGTGGTCCTCTCCGAAACGTCGAAGGCGCTGAAGGAGCTGCGTCCCGAACTGGAAATCACGTGCTGCGTGCATGCCACCCAGAACGGCTACTATGTGTCCGAATACCGGGGCTATGACAATTGGGACATGGTGGGCGCGTGCCCGTACTTCGATGTCTTTTCCACAACGATCATCAACTGGGCTCTGCCCGAGGATTTCTACCGCGACATCACGGCGCGCACCGTGGCGATCGCCCAGAAGTATGGTAAGAAGTCCGAGCGCTGGTTGATGGGCTACTACAAGCAGCCCAAGGACTGGAAGCAGGTGGACAAGTGGGTGGACATCGCGGTGGAAATGGGTGTCGACCGTCTTTCGGCCTGGACCTATCGCGGCGGGTATGGCACGGTGGTTGGCGCCCCCGATGCGCTCAAGCTTTGGGACACGATCGGCGAGAACTACAAGCGGGTCTGCCAGCAGAAGAACGGATGATGAAGTCGTATCTGGAAGAGATCACCGGCCTGCTCGAGAGGATCGAACGCGAGGAGGGCACAGCGATGGCGGCAGCGGCAAAGGCCGTCGCCGAGGTGATTGTGCAGGATGGAATTGTCCATACCTTCGGGTGCGGACATTCCCATCTGCCGTGTCTTGACACGTTCTACCGCGCGGGCGGACTCGCCTGCGTGTCGCCGATTCTCGACGAGGACCTGATGCTGCATGATGGTGCGGCGAAGTCGTCTCGGATGGAGAAGACGAGCGGCATTGCGGCAGAGGTGTTTCGTCGCCATGCGGTCGATCCGAAGAAAGATCTGCTGGTCGTCGTTTCCGCGTCCGGGAAGAATGCGGCCCCTGTCGAAATGCTGCGTGCGGCGAAGTCCGCCGGCGTCAGGACGATCGCGATTTCCTCTTCGGCCTATCGGGACCACGGGGCCGTGCTGCTGGACGAGGCGGACCTCCCCATTGACTGCAAGGTGCCGTATGGCGATGCGGTGATCGAGGTCGGTGAAGGGATGATGGGCGGACTTTCAACGTATGCGTCGCTGTTCATCCTCAATTCGATTCTCATCGAAGGCGCGCAAGAAGCGTGGGCGCGCGGTGTGCCGCCGCCCATTTACACGAGCGGCAACGTCGTGGGCGGAACCGAGAAGAACCTCGCGCTGGAGGCTCGGTATTTCGGTCGCGTCAAACGGCTCTAGAGGACGATGGAATGGCGACAATCGCGGTCATCGGCCTCGTCGGCCGTTCGCAGTTCTTCGAGGTGCCTCGCTTCCATCAGGGCGGCGAGACCATCACGGCGTCGTCGCTGTTTTGCGAATGGGGTGGCAAGGGATTCAACCAAGCGGTGGCGGCCGCTCGACAGGGTGCGGACGTGCGTTTCCTCGGGGCCGTCAATGCCGCCGACCTGACGCCGCTGCAGGACTTCTGCCACTCCGAAAGCATTAGCGAGTTCTTGGCGACGCGTCCGGAACCGACTGCGACAGCGGCGATTTTGACTGATGGAACCGGCGAGACGCGGGTCACGGTCTATCCGGGAGCGGCATTGTGCGCCGACGATATAATGGATTTCGTGGTCGACATTGGCCGAGCCGATTTCCTGCTGCTCAACAATGAAGTGCCAGAGGCGGTCAATCTTGCCGCCCTCGAGATTGCGAAGCGGTTCGGTACGAAGATCATCTATAATCCCGCACCGGCCCGAACGCTGCCCAAGGAAATTCGGGAAGCGGTCGACATCTTCACGCCGAACGAATTCGAAGAAAAAGAGCTCATCGACATCCCGACAACCTCGGAAGTCGTCACAACGTTGGGCGCGAAGGGCTGTCACATCCGTTCAACGGGCGAGGTCATCCCCGCGCCGAAGGTGAAGGCCGTCGATTCGACTGGGGCGGGCGATACGTTCAACGCGGTGCTGGCGGTGCGTCTGGCCGAAGGATCTTCACTCGTCGACGCCTGCCGTGCCGCCGTCGACGCCGCTTCGCAAAGCGTCACCCGCCGTTTCGTCATCCCCTCAATCCCCTACCGTTCCCCTCTACCCCCTAAAACCTAAAACCTAACCCCTAAAACCTAAAGAACTATGTTCAACGATTACGGATACATTGACAACGCGATTGCCAACATCAAGGCGGTTGCCGAAAAACAGGAACAGAACATCGACGCCGCCGGCAAGCTGATGGCCGATGCCATTGCCGCCGACCGGTTGATCTACGTCTATGCGGGCGGTGGACACACGACGCTCGCGATGGGCGAAATGTTCTTCCGCGCAGGCGGACTCGCCAACATCAACCCGATGATGGAGACGGCGCTTTCCGTGTTCAACCAGGCGCTCAAGTATCTTGCGCTCGAGCGCACGGAAAACTTTGGCGCGTCGATCGTCAAGTACTACGATCCCCAGCCGGGCGATGTGGTGATCTTCTTCCACAACATCGGCATCAACCCCGCGACGATCGACGCAGCGATGGAATGCCACAAGCGCGGGTGCAAGATCATTGCCGTCGCGAGTTCCTATTGGCAGAATGAAATGCCGAAAGACCATTTCATCCGCCACTCGAACGGGACGAATCTCTTTGACTATGCCGATGTGGCGATCGACGACTACAATCCTGTCGGCGATGCGATCGTCAATGTGCCCGGGATGACGACGCCGATCGGACCTGTCTCGAACGTGGTCGATTTCACGATCGCCCACCTGCTCGAAATCAGCTGCTGCCGCCAGTGTGTCGAACGCGGGCTCGTGCCGCCGGTCTGGAATTCCGCAAACGCGCCGGGCGGCGACGAAAAGAATGCGGCGTATCTCAAGAAGTATCGTCCGCTTGTCAAGTGTCTGTAACCGGAAACGATATCGAGGAAACGAAATGAACATCAAGAAAATGAACAAGGGACTCGACTTCCTGCGCGAGAAATACGGCGCGGCGAAAGGCGAGATCACCCTCAAGGACGGTCATTGCTACGTGGGTGCGACGCCGCTGTTGCCGGGTCGTATGGAGCGCAAGATCGTCGAACTCAAGAAGATGACGGAAAACGGGACGCTTGAAGGCGTCTCCACGCTGCGTTTCGCGGCATTTGCGCCGAAGGGGTCCGACCCTGAGGCGATGCTTGCGAAGGAGCTCGATCTCGCTGCCTATCTCGGGGCGGCCGACGTGACGCGCGTGTTCGCGGTCGCGAACGGCGGAGCGATCAACGTCCTCGCGAAGCTCGCGAACGATGTGAACATTTCGGTGGAGATCGGCACGGGCCTCCCGAAGAAGGAACTGGGCTACGACCGCCACGAGATCATCGCCAAACGCGGCGTCGCCTGCGACCAGACGGTCGATACGCACACGCAGCATGCGTCGATTCGCTGCTGGGATGCGAAGGGCGCGGTCGAGTACACCGATGTCGACACCGAGCTCTTCGGCCTCACCTATGAGGAAATCTGGAATGTGCGTGCCGCTTTTGCGCTCCTGCAGGGCCGTGCCGATGCGAAGATCTGGAAGGCCGCGTGGGCGAAGGCGACGAAGGCCGCCAAGCTTGCGTTCAAGGCGGACACGGCGAAGAAGTCCCAGACGATTGCCGTGAAGAAGGGTCTGGACACGAACAAGTCCATCAAGGTTGCGGAGGTGCGGTAATGAAACCCGTTAAAATAGCGATGATGGGCATGACCCACGGTCACACCCGGAAGTACTATCAGACGTTGCTCGACAACCAGAAACTCGACTGGGTGGCGAGCTGTGCGCAGGATGAAGAGGCCAAGAAGGTCTATGAACTCTATCAGACCGGCGTTCCCTGCTACCTTGACCCCGAGGAGATGTGGAAGCAGCATCCCGATATCGAGGCCGTGGTGATCGCTTCGGCCAACGACCAGCATTTCGCGCAGATGAAGTGGTGTGCTGAAAAGGGCATCCACATTCTGTCGATGAAGATTCCGACCTTCGACATGAAGGAATACGACGAGATGATCGAGATGTGCGACAAGGCGGGAATCGTCTGCCAGATCGAACTCGAGATGCATTATAACTCGGTCGTGCGCCGCTTGAAGAAGCTCATCGCAGAAGGTGCGATCGGCAAGATCAAGGCGGTCCAGATGACGAACATCACTCTCTCGCCCGTGTGGGCATTCCCGTGGCAGGGCGATCCGCAGGCGAGCTTCGGACGGGTGGAACATCTCAAGGCGGGCGATCCGCGTTTCAAGGGCGGCGCCCTCTGCGACCATCCGCACATCTTCGATCTCATCCGCCATCTCACGGGCAGCGACTTCGACTACATCTATGCCGAAGTGGCGCCGAATCTGCGTGACGGACTCAAGGTCGAAGACATGCTCATGGCCGCCGGCAAGATGAAAGACGGTACGGCGTTCCTCTTCGATCCGTCCTGGTCGCGTCTCGAAGAGAAGCTCAAAGTGCCGGGTCCGGGATGGGAACGTTTCCCGAAGCGCATGGAAGTGAATGTCACCATCACCGGTGAAAAGGGGATGCTCACGTGCGACTGCTTCGGTCCGAACGTCTACCACAACGGTGCGCCGAACGACCGCTACACGGTGCAGTACACCTATTTCGATGAATGGGTCGGACTCATCGACGAATTCGTCGATTGCATCCGCAACCACAAGACGCCGCTCATCAACCTCAAGTGGCACAAGCAGACGATTCAGTCCATGCTGGGTTGTTATGAGTCGATCCAGACGGGCAAGATCGCCAAGATCGGGTGAGGTCCGGTAGAGTTACGTGGCAGGGCAACCGGAGAAGATTCGACTTCATCGCGAGCGCGAGCGTGTGCTCGCGTTGAGTCGGCTTTTTGCTCCGGACCCTGAAAACCCGGGGACGATCTCGGCGGCGGCGAAGGCGTTGCCGCTGCCCGAGGGACTCGGCGTGCGTGAGAACGCCGCCCGGGAACTTTTGGTGTTCCTTGATTCGGAATTTGCCGATGTACGGCGGCTCGCGGCGTCCGCATTGGGGAAGATGGCGCCGGAAAGACCGGCCGTGTCGATGATTCTGCCGAAGTTGATTGGCGTGGCGGTCAAGGATTCCCATCCCCAGGTGAGGCAATATGCGTTGAAGGCGATTGCCCGGTATCCGCGGGAGGCGCTTCTCGTTTTGGACGATCTGAAGGATGTCGCCCGCGATGAGACGGCACCGATGTATGTGCGAAAAGCGGCGGCCGAGGCGGTGGCGGTCGTTCAGGAAGAGAATCGAAAGAAGGTTTTCTCAGACCAGCGGTTCTGCGCCCGTTGCCATCGTCCGATCTCGGAGGCGGAGTTCCGCCAGGCGATGGACCGGTTTGGCCGTCCCTATTGTCTTCATTGCAAGGACGAGAAGGAACTGGAACACCACGACTTCGAGTCGAAGGTCGAGGAGGCGAAGCAACGGCGGACCGAAGGCGGAACCGCCGTGCAGAGCATCGGTGAAAAACGGATCGCGGAATTCCTCGAGCAGGAGCACATCGCTTTCTACTACGATGAGCGGTTCCGGATCTCCGGGGCCGACTTGATTCGACCCGACTTCTACCTGCCGGAGTTCGACCTCTACATCGAATACTACGGAATGAACACGCCGGAATACAATGCTAATCGTCAGCGCAAGCACATCCTCTACCAGCGTGCTGGGAAGCGGCTCATCAGCGTCTCGTTTCTCGACGACCACGATCTAATCGGCATTCTCAAAACCAAACTGTCCCGCTACATCCGCTTCGAGGGCCCCCCGTCATGAGCAGACTGTCCTCACTCGCTACGCTCGTTCTGGACAGTCTATGTCTTTCGGGGAGGAGGTCCCGGAATGAGCGTAGCGAATGAGGGACCGGCCCAGTTAGTTTAACACATGTCAAAAAGGAGAAAGAAAAATGAAAAAGTCGATCTTGTTGCTCGCGCTGGCCGTTCTGGGAACGGCTGAGGCTGCCGGGTGGAAATACAAATGGCCGGTCATCGTGCCGGAAGTTCAGGAGAAGACCTTCAAGGCCGATGTGCAGGTGAAGATCGAAGACGGCGTGGTGGTGTCCGTCTCCTGTGCCGACGGGGCGAAGATGTCCGGCTGGGTCGCCGCGAAGTTCGCCGCCTGGTTCGGTGTGAAGGCGAAGGTGCAAGATGTCGCCTTTGCGGGCACGCCGTTCCCGAATGCCGGCGGCTATTCGCTGACAGCCAAAGCCGGAGCCCTCGCGCTGGGCGCCCAGACGGCCGAAGGCGTGCGCTACGCAATGTCGACCTTGCGCCAGCTCGCGCAGCCGCAACGCGGAACTCTCACGGTGAAAGGCTGGGAAGTCCCCGAACTGACGATCCGCGACTGGCCGGAAATCTCTTTCCGCGGACTTCACCTCTGCGCATTCCCGGAACTCTCGCTCGTCTCGATCGAGCATCAGATCCGCATGGCCGCCTACTACAAGTACAACTATGTAGTGTTGGAACCCTGGGGAACCTATCGGTCGGAAAAGTATCCGTGGTACGGATTCCGCAATGGCAAGTTGACGACGGCCGAATGCCGGCGGTTGGCCAAGATCGCCGCCGATCTCGGTGTGAAGCTCATTCCGGAGCTCAACGTGTTCGGACACGCGACAGCCGCGCGTGTCTGCGCGGGCAAGAACGCGATCCTCTACCATGCGCCCGAGTATGCGCCGCTTTTCGAACCGGGCAACAACGGTTGGAACTGGTGCCTTTCCAACCCCGAGACGCGCAAAGTGCAGGAGGGAATGCTCGAAGAGATGTACGAGGCATTCGGCCGTCCGGGGTACGTCCATCTCGGCTGTGACGAGGCGAATGGTCCCTCTTGCTCGGCGTGCTGCGCCGTGCCGTACTGGGAGGTTGTTTCGGCCCATGTTCGTGCGCTGAACGAGAAGGCCGCGAAGCTGGGGGCGCGTCCGATGGTGTGGCACGACATGCTGTTGGCGCGGAACGATGCGCGTTGGCGGGGATTCTACCAGAATGGCGCCGCCGATGCCGAAAAGCTGCTCATGTCGTTGCCGAAGTCTCTCGTCGTCTGCGACTGGTACTATGGCCCTCCGCGCAAGGATGGCGCTTTCCCGACGCTTGACTATTTCCAGAAGCAGATGAAGTTTACGACGTTGACGTGCCCGTGGAACAAGACGGTCGGCATCCGCGCCCAGTGCGCCTATGCGCGAACCCATTCGCTTGACGGCGTTTTGCAGACGATGTGGCATCACTACACGGGACCGACCGTGCGTGCCATCTACACCGTCGGCGCGGCGGCCGCGTGGAGTGCAAAGGCCAATCAGGAACAGGGGACAGGCAAGTTTTCTGATTATTCCACTCATTGGCGGCAGACCGCCAACGACACCCCCGGAGGCGACGCCTACGAAGAACAGGGATGGTATTCCGACCAGGTCCGTTCTGAATGTCCTTGGAACTGATTCGAAAGAAGTGAATCAATGAGCAAATGTCATTTGATGATGTTGGGCGCCGTAGCGCTCGCGAGCGTGTGTGCGGAGGCGGCGCAGGAGGCGTTCGTCTGCCAGTACAACGGGATGAACGAGACGAACCGCATGGCGATCGGTTCGGTGAAGGTGTGGGGCGTGAACCGCACCCTCACCTGGACGGCGGACCGCGACTATCCGCAAACGGGTGTCGGTTTCAAGTTTGTCGCGACAAACTGGACCACGAACAACTACATCTTTGCGCCGGCGGCCATCTATGACGGCAACCGGTTCGACATTTCCTATGTCGGGTACGCGCCCTACATCACCGAGTGGGAAATGCCGAGAAAGCCGAATCGTCCCGTTGTGACGACGAACATCCATCACCTCAACAAGAATGGGTCCGATGCGCGTATCGACTTCCTTGCGGGCGAGACGTCCGCACCGATGATCGGCTACTGGGACTCGGTGAAGAAAGAAGGCCATCTCTATCTGGCCGATCCGACCACGCCGCTCGGCGAGACCGGATTCTCCGTGCGTGAATCGCCGAAGAACGGCACCTGCGAGTTCGTTCTCGCGGCGCCTGGCATTCGCACGACGAGGTACACGATGTGCCGTTCGCGTCGCGAAGATTGCGGCGACCGCGCACCCGACATCAAGAAGGGAACGAAGGTGAACTTCGGCGTGTCGGTTGTCGACTTCAAGGCGAAGAACATCGACGAGTTCCTCGCGCGCGCTTTCGATCTCCGCAAGCTGCGCACGGGCCGAACCCAACACGCGAAGGTGGAAGAACCCGAGACCGTCATTCGCCAGATCCTTGCGAACGAGGATGCGTACCATTGGTACGAAAACAAGGAGAAGGGAATCGGCTACTACTGCAACGCACCTGGTGGGAGCAGTCCCTTTGGCCACCTCCAGCTCGGGTGGAACGGCATTCCGGTCTATCTGCTGCCGTTGTTGGAGCGTCCCACGCCCGAACGCCTGCGCCGCTGTGCGCTGTGCTGGGATACGATTGCGACGATGAACGGTGCCAGCGGCCTCTACTATGCGATCAACCGTCGTGGCGAACTGCTCGGCGATGCGTTCGGACGGCAGACGCAACTGCGCGACCACGCCATGATGCGGCGCACGGCGATTACGATCTACTACGGCATCCAGTCGCTCCAGAAGATGGAACAGCTCGGTGTCGCGATCAAGCCCGAATGGAAGGAGTCCGTCCGCAAGGCTTGCGACGGAGTGGTTGCGATTTGGACGCGCTACGGACAGCTTGGACAGTATGTCAAAGTTGCGACGGGTGAAATCCATGCGCCCAACTCGACGAATGGTGCGCTCGTTCCGGGCGCGCTGACGCTGGCCTCTAAGTATTTCAACCAGCCGAAGTATCTGGAAGTGGCGAAGGCGACGGGACGCTATCTCTACGACCACGATCTCGCCAAGGGCTACTGCGGAGGAGGTCCGGCGGAGATCCTCGAAGCGCCCGACAGCGAGTCCAGCTGCGAAATCGGCGAGAGTTTTATCGCCTTGTGGGAACACACGGGAGAGAAGGAATGGGTGGAGAAGGCCAAAGCTGCGGCGGCGATGTACGCGAGCTGGGTAGAGGCGTTCGACTATCCGTTCCCGAAGACGTCGCGCATGGGCCAGCTCGGCATCAAGGCGACGGGCAGCGTGTGGGCCAGTGTGCAGAACCGGCATTCGGCGCCGGGTCCCTATGTGATGAGCGCGGACTGGCTGGTGAAGCTTTCGAAGGCCACGGGCGACAGCCGGTATGCGCAGGTGTTCTATGACAACGCGCTCAACATCGCGCAGTACGCCACGACCGAGAAGAACCACTTCATGCCGAAGGGACGTCCGGGGACGTTGACCGAACGTGTCAACACCGGCGACTGGGAAGGGCGTCGCGGTATCGGCGCGGTGATCGACAGCGATTCGAACCAGGCTTGGGAAAACGTGGCGCTCTTCACGTTGATGGCGCTTCAGAAGAACACGCTGTACCGTCCGCGTGAAATCGATGCGACCTGGTGTTCGCTCGGCACGTCCATCACCTGGTACAACGCCCACGTCGACAATGCGCGCGGCCGCTTCACGCGTGCCTATCAGGATCGCGTGCTCGACGTCCTTCGTTTCAAGGGCTTTATCAATCGCGGCGTGAACGGCGGTGTGGTCGCCGCACAGCACAACCGCATCTCGAAGGCCGACTATTATACGATCGAGCACGGTGTCAACGACTGGGGACAGAACGTCAAGCCGGGCACTTTCGCCGACTATGTGAACAACACGAGCAATCGTACGTTCTACGCCAACTACCGCATTCTGATCGATCAGATCCGCGCGATCAATCCGGCGGCCAAGATCATCCTCTGCACGCCGCGCAAGAGCTACGGCTTCGGTACCTATCTGCCGCCGAAGGAGACGCTTCCGAAGAACGGCGTCTATCTGCGCGAGTTTGCCGAAGCGGTGCGCGCGATCGCGAAGAAAGAAGGATTTGTCGTCGCCGACTTCTACGCCAACTGCGGCGAAGAACCGGAACTCGCCGACCTTTCGATCGACGTGGCGCTGCATCCCAACGATCCGGGCTATCAGCGTATGGCGGACGAAATCATTCGGGCCTTTGAGAAGGTCATGAAATAAGTTCTGAATGTGAAGGAGTGATGTGATGAAGCAGTTCGGTCTTTTCGCGTTTTTCGTGATGCTCGTCGAGGCGGTGGTCGCCGTCGATCTGCCGACGGATTTCACCCGGCTCGAGTACATCCGCTCGACGGGGCGTCAGTACATCGATACGGGTTATGTGCATACGCCGCAGACAAAGATCGAGACGGAGTTCGATGTGGCGGCGAGTGGACAGTCCCGCGCATGGGCGGCGGCGTTCGGCGCCCGCGCCTCGAACTACCTTCATCACTGCTTCTGCTTCTTTACGCACAGCGGCGTGCCGGGTGCGAAAGGACATGGCGCGGCATACGCGCGCACCGGCGCGGAAACGGCGGGCGATGTGCTCTTCTACGGGGAGCGCATTTCGCTCTGCTGCGACCGCGCCCAAGCCACCTGGCGCGCTGTCGCCGATCCGAAGCGCACGGGGCGAATCACGACAACCGGCGCGATCGACGGCGGCGCGAACACGCTGTTCATCTTCAATCTCAACACCGGGTTGGCGGGAGGAAAGAAACTTGATCCTTCGCCCACTGCGATGAAACTCTATTCGTTCCGCATTTCGGAAGGCGACTCGCTCAAGCGCGATTTCGTGCCGTGTCGTAATGCCGTCGGCGAGGCGGGACTCTGGGAGCGCGTGGAAGGGCGCTTCTATACGAATCAGGGAACGGGGAAGTTTGCGACGCCGGACACACCCTGGGTGCCCGCCGCCGTGTCGATCATGACGCCGTGGGGCGAGAAGGTCACGCCGGAAAATGCCTGGCGCGAATATCCCCGGCCCCAGATGGTCCGCGCGAACTGGACGAATCTCAATGGCCTCTGGGACTATGCGGTGACGCCGATTGCCGGTTGTGCGGGGCGTCCGGTGAAATGGGACGGCAAGGTCCTCGTGCCGTTTGCCCTCGAGAGCGCACTGTCAGGGGTGGGGCGTCTCGTGCAGCCGACCGAACTCATCTGGTACACGCGCACGATCACCTGTTCGAAGAAACCGGGCGAACGGCTGCTTCTCCATTTCGGCGGTGTCGACTATCGCACGATGGTGTTCATCGGCCATCGTGAAGTCACCGACGTGCCGCACGAAGGCGGACAAAATCCGTGGTCGCTCGACATCACCGATTTTGTGGTCGACGGCGCGAACGAGCTCACCGTCTGCGTCTGGGATCCGACGGAGGATTTCTCGATCAATTCCCTTGGCAAGCAGCGCTTTCAGACGGGTGGTTGCGTCTACACGCGCATGTCGGGCATTTGGCAGACCGTGTGGATGGAATCCGTGCCGACGCGTCACATCCGCGACTACAAGGTCGTGACGGACATCGACCGTTCCACCGTTTCGTTCACGTTCGATGTGGGCGGAGCGGACGGTCTGGTGACGGTCGACGTCGACGGTGTGGGCCAGGTGAAAGGACCGGCCGGAACATTGTCGCTGACGGTGCCGAACGCGCGGCTGTGGAGTCCGTCCGATCCGCATCTCTACACGTTCACGGCGCGGTTCGGGTCCGACGAGGTGAAGGGGTATTTCGGGATGCGCAAAATCTCGAAAGGCAAGGACAAGTCGGGCAAGTTGCGTTTCTTCCTCAACAACCAGCCGACCTTCCTCATGGGCACGCTCGACCAGGGCTGGTGGCCGGAAAGCCTGCTTACGCCGCCCAGCGACGAGGCGATGGCCTTCGATATCCAGACGCTCAAGAACTACGGCTTCAACATGATGCGCAAGCACATGAAGATCGAGCCGCTGCGTTACTACTATCTCTGCGACAAACTCGGCATTTGGGTGTTGCAGGATCTGCCGCCGGCTGCCGCGGGAAGTCCGCGAACGGCCGCCGCCATTCGCTTTGCGACGCAGCGCTACCAGATGTCGCGCGTTGAACAGAAAGAGATGATGGATGTCCTGCAGAAAGTGCCGTCCGTCGTCATGTGGGTGCCCTTCAATGAAGGCCACGACCAGCCGAATGCGTTCTTGACCCATGCGATGATGGACTTCATCAGCCGCTACGATCCGACGCGTCTCGTGGATGGTCCGTCGGGCTGGTTCGACTACGAAGGCGGCGCCTTCGCCCATCTCCAGCCGGCGCGGACGAAACACAAGCCAGCCGGCGAATGCGAGGCCGGCGATGTGATCGACATGCATTACTATCGCGGGCCCAGCATGCCGGCGGTGAACGACCGCCGCATCTGCTTCCTCGGCGAGTTCGGCGGACTCGGCCAGTCGGTGCCTGGACATGTCTGGCGTGCGGGGGCGGGCTGGGGATACGGCGGCAGTCGCGACACGTCGACGCCGGCCGGGCTGCAGAAGGTCTATCTTTCGCTCGTGACGGAACTTGAGAAGCTCGCTAAACGGGGGCTCGCCGGCAGCGTCTATACGCAGACGACGGATGTCGAGGTCGAAGTCAACGGTCTCATCACGTATGATCGCAAGGTCCTCAAGCTCGACGTACCGACGCTGAAGGCGGCCCACGAGCGCGTCATCCGCGCGGTCGAACAACCGTGAACGAATCTGATAAGTATTGCACCTGCTAGGTGGCTGTGTTATAATTCAACTACACTTTATCCAACAACTGAAAGGTATTCTGATGAAAGTCCGTAAGAACTGCAAGTACGCCGTTGCCTGTGTTTCCTCGATGGGGCTGCGCATTACGCCCGAGAATCGCATGGCGGTGCACAATTCGAATCGCTTCCTGCTGCAGGCGACGAGCGCCGAAACGAACGTGTTGAACGTGACGTCGTCCCTCGGGCCGGAGTGCCTCGTGATGACGCGGTTCGTGCAGGGCAGCCCGATGGCGGCCTTCATCAAGGCGCAGCTGCGTGCGCGTAACATCGCCTATGTGGGCCCGGATGTGGCGCAGGGAGGTCCGTGGGGTTACCGTCACCAGTTCAACATTGCGGATAGCGGATTCGGCCTTCGGGCGCCGCGCGTGTGGAATGACCGTGCGGGTGAAGTCGGCCGTACGCTTGATGCGAAGGACTATGACGTCAAGAAGATCTTCGGTGAAGACGGCGTTCAGATCCTCCACCTCTCGGGCTTGATCGCGGCGATGAGTCCGGAGACGACGAAGTGCTGTCTTGCGCTTGCGAAGGCGGCGAAGAAGTACGGCACCCTCGTGAGCTTCGACCTCAACTACCGTGCGACCTTCTGGAAGGGCCGCGAGGAAGAACTCGCGAAGGCGTTCCATCAGATCGCGTCCGTGGCGGACATCCTCGTCGGTAATGAAGAGGACTTCCAGCTCTGCCTCGGGTTCAAGGGCCCCGAAGCCGGCGGCAAGGACCTCAAGGGCAAGATCGAATCCTTCAAGGAGATGATCGAGAAGGTCGCCAAGAAGTATCCGAATGCGCAGATGTATGCGACGACGCTGCGTCAGGTCGTTTCGGCAGGACACCACCTCTGGGGTGCCATCGTGCGTGCCGGCGGCAAGTGGTTCGTCGAAGAGCCGCGTGACATTGACGTCTTGGACCGCATCGGCGGCGGCGACGGTTTCACGGGCGGTCTTCTCTATGGCGTGCTCAAGGGCTGGAACGGCGAGAAGTGCGCGCAGTTCGGCTGGGCGTCGGGCGTGATGGCGGCGAGTTCGCTGAACGACTACGCGGAGCCGGCGGACGAAAAGCAGGTGTGGGATGTCTATGCCGGCAACGCCCGTGTGCAGCGATAAGAATTGATGACGCTTCTCTCCATTGCGGCGCTTGTCGTCCTCTTTGTCCTTTCGGCGTTTTTCTCCGGTTGCGAGACGATGCTCTTCTCGTTGACCGGCGTGCAGCGCGCACGGATTCGTGCGCGCAGTCCGAAGGCGGATGCGCGAATTGGGTGCTGCGTGGAGGATTCTGCGACGTTGCTTTCCACGTTGCTCGTGGGGAACACGTTCGTCAATTTCGCCATCGCGACGGTTGGCTACGGCCTGTTCTCAGACGCCTTCCCGGCTTGGGGAGGCGTCGTGGCCGTTCCCGTGATGACGGTCTTCCTGTTGCTGTTCGGCGAAATCACGCCCAAACGTCTGGCGCTGCGGTATGCCGAACAGCTGGCACCGACCAGTGCAGGCTTTCTCCTTTTTGTCCGCGCGGCGCTTACGCCGTTCAACAAGGTGTTCGCTTTGATGTCGCAGGTGTTTGCGTCCAAGCTGAAGCGTGAGCGGCGGGCGCTTTCGGATGTGGAACTCGTGTCGGTGCTGGACGCCATTTCGGAGAAGGGGGCGTTTTCGGCAACAGACGCCGAGATGATTGAAGGCGTTCTGCGCCTTTCGGAATTGCATGCGAACGACGAAATGACGCCGCGCGTGGACATCGTCGGCTACGATCTTGAGCTACCGCAGGAAGAGCGGGATCGTATTCTCGACACGGCCTGTCGTGCGTATCTGCCCGTCTATCGGCGCACGCCGGATGCGATCACGGGCATTATCAGCAAAGAGACGCGGAAGATCGAAAACGCGCTTTTCGTGCCTGAGCAGATTACGCTCGACGATCTGCTTGAACGTTTTCACACGAGTCGCAAGCCCCTGGCGGTCGTGACCGACGAATACGGCGGCACGGCGGGCATCATCACGTTGAACGACGTGATGGAAATCATCGTGGGGCCGGGCGTGTTTGCGAACAGCAACGACGAACCGTCCTTTCAGCGTGTCGCGAAAAATGCCTGGATCATCGACGGTCGCGCGAGTCTTGAGGAGATCAATCGCGAACTTGGCATTGAATTGGATGCGGGCGATGCGGACCGTCTGGCGGGCTGGGTCGCGTTTCACGCGGAACGCATTCCGCCGGTGGGAGCGTCTCTCGAAGCGGACGACTGTCGTGCGACGGTGTTGAAGCGCCGTCATCGCCGTGTGGAACAGGTGAAGCTTGAAGTGCTGAAATACCCGAAGACGGAGTCCGACTACAATCTGCTGAGGGAAACGGATGAAGCCGTCCGTAAAACAGAGGAGGAAGACTGATGATGGTGGTCCTCCAGGTCGTCATTCTTCTGGCCGCTTTGGCATTGGCGGGATTCTGCGCCGGTTCCGAGACGGGATTCTTTTCGCTCAATCGCGGACGCGTGCTGCACATGGTCCGCGAAGGAAGTTCGAAGGCGAAGATCATCGAACAGGCGCTGCGGGATCGCGCCCGGACGCTGACGTGTCTGCTCGTAGGAAACAATTTGGGAAGTGTCACGTTTTCCGCGGCGTCGGCGGCATTGGCGGCGCATGCGTTTCCCGATGCGGCAAGCGTCGGGGCACGGACGGCCTGGAGTTTTTGCGCGGCCTGTACGATGCTCGTCTTCGGCGAGTATCTGCCCAAGCTTTTCTGCACAGCGCGTCCGTTGCGCCGTATGTTGCGTCTCGCGTCCTGCTATCGCGTGTTCGCCTGGGTGATGCGTCCGCTGACGGAAATCGCGCTCTTCCTCACCGGACTTTTTGAACCGAAGAAAAAAGAAAGTTCGCGCTTGAAGGTCACGCCGGATGATCTGCTTCAGATTCTTTCGGACCGGAAAGACGGTGTTCGTTTGACCGATTTCGAAAGTGCGCTCATTGCGCGCATCCTCGTTCTGCGGAAGAAAGGCGAAACCGTCACCGCGGACAAATTGCTGTCGGCACTGGATCAGCCGGAGCCGCCCGAAGGAGCGTGACGATACGGGTCGTCTGTGTGGAATCATCGAAAGAGAGGTTTGTCAAAATGGATGCATTGAAAGCGGTAGGCGTCTGCCAGAGCTATGGCAAGGGCGAGGCGATGACGTCGGTGCTGAATGACTTTTCGCTGACGCTTGCACCTGGTGCGTTCGAAGTGCTGATGGGGCCGAGCGGCAGCGGCAAGTCGACATTCCTCCATTTGGCGGCCGGTCTGCTGACGCCACGGGCGGGACAGATCTTTGTCGGTGGCGAGGAAGTGACGGCGATGGGCGACCGCGCGGCAGCGAAGTTCCGGCGGCGTCATGTGGGCGTCGTGTTCCAGGATTTCAATCTGCTTGAAACATTGACGGTTGCGGACAACATCGCCTTGCCGGTGAAGCTCGATCACGGCAAGGTGGATGCCGCGCGTCTGGCGTCGCTTGTCGAAAAGCTGGGCCTCGGCGGAAAGGAAGGAAGGTTGCCGAACGAACTTTCGGGCGGCGAGCGTCAGCGTGTCGCCGTTGCGCGTGCGCTTTTCACCGAGCCCGATGTGATTCTCGCCGACGAACCGACCGGCAACCTCGATGCGGCGGCGGCGAAAAGCCTCTGTGAATTGCTCCAGACGCTGAACAAGGATGAAAAAAGCGCGATCCTGCTCGTCACGCACGATCCCGTCGTTGCGGCCGCTGCCTCGCGTGTCCATTTCCTCAAGGCGGGTCGTCTCGCGGCGACCTTTGACACCAACCACGATCCTGCGTTCATTTCCCAAAAGTATCTAGAAACCTATCGGTAAGAGAAAGGTGATTTCGCGATGAATCGTCTACTTACGGCCGTTTTGATGGGGACATTGGCGTTCGCCTGTGCGGGTGCGGATGGCACGATGGATGAAATGGAGGCCGCGTGGATCGCGACCGACGGACCGATTCCGACGAATACGACAAAGGCCGCCTGGCGGGCGGAAAAGCTCGCCCGCCGTGCGGAGCGTCTGAAACCCGTTGTGGCGATGTCGAAGACCTGGGTCTATTGCCGCCACTACGTTCAGGGAGGACGGTGCACGTTCCTCCATCTCTCGGAACTTTCCGACGCGTTCGAACAGCGTTCCTACCGCGCGCCCGGTTCGTCCGTCTGCCTCGCGGAATACCAGCCGGACGGACTGTGGAAAGAGACGACGCTGCTGTCGTCCTCCACGGGGTGCTATCGCGATGTGGATGTTTCGCCCGACGGGAAGCGTCTGCTCTTTTCCTTCAAGGCGAGCGACCGTCAGGACGATTTCCATCTCTACACGATGGACCTGGCGACGCGTCAGGTCAAGCAGTTGACCTTCGGTCTCGGCGCGGCCGACATCGAGGGATGCTATCTGCCCGATGGACGCATCCTCTTCAACTCGACGCGCTGCGGTCAGATCGTCGACTGCTGGTGGAACGAGGTCTTCAACCTCTATCGGTGCGAGGCGGACGGTTCGAAGATCACGCGTATCACCTACGACCAGGTGAACAACTACTTCCCCACGTTGACGGACGACGGACGCGTCTTCTACATGCGCTGGGAATACAACGACCGCGGCCAGATCTACACGCAGCCGGTGTTTTCGATGAACCCCGACGGCACCTACCAGCGCGCCGTCTATGGCGGCAACTCCTATTTCCCGAATTCAATCTTGCAGGCGCGCATGGTGCCGGGCAGTCCGCTCTTCTTCGCGCTCGGCACGGGCCACCACTCGTGGGAGCCAGGCCAGCTGATGCGGTTCGATCCGCGTGAGGGACGCGAAGAGACCGCCGGCTGCTGGGAAGTCGCCCCGCTTCGCCGCGCCCACTTTGTGAAACGCGACGGGAATTTCGGCCAGCAGGGCGAAATCTACTGCTATCCCTATCCGGTCAATGAAGACAGCGTGGTGATCGCGCGTCTGCGGCGCACGAAAGGCGTCTCGTCGGATCGCGATTTCGGCCTCGTGTGGACCGATGTGCACGGGGCGCGTGAAGTGCTGGTGGCGCAAGACGGGAAGATTTCGTGTGGTCGTCCGATCCCGGTGCGCGTGCGCAATCTGCCGGCGCGCAGTTCGGTTCGTCCGGACGAGACGCTCAAGACGGGCACCATCACGATCGCCGACGTCTACCAGGGCGAATCGATGAAAGGCGTGCCGCGCGGTACGGTGAAGTCGATGCGCGTCGTGTCGTTCGCGTATCGTCCCGCCGGCGTCGGGCGTAGCGTGGTGTACGGCCCTGGAGGTTTTGCGATGAATGCGACGCCGCCTGGACACGGCAACAGCACGTGGATGGTCAAGAAAGTGCTGGGCGAAGTCCCCGTGGCCGAGGATGGGTCCGTGGCGGTGAACCTGCCGGCGCGCACGCCGTTCTATCTGCAGCTGCTCGACGCGAAAGGACGCATGGTGCAGACGATGCGCAGCTGGACGCTGCTACAGCCGGGCGAAGTGGCGAGCTGTGTCGGCTGCCACGAGTCGCTCAACGACGCGCCTGACTATCGCATGGAGCATCGTCCGGTGGCCCAGACCACGCTGCCGCCCGCGAAAGACGGCTTCAGCTTCTCGCGCGAAGTGCAGCCGATTCTCGACCGCCGGTGCGTGCGTTGCCACAATCCGATGAACGACAAGATTCCCGATCTCACGGCGACCTGCGTACGCGATCCGCAGGCGAAGCGGTGGTGGGCGCAGTCCTATCTGAGCCTTACGCATGCGCGCTTTGGCGACAAGGCGATGGCGAAGAAGTTCGGGGGTGCGGCCGTCTGGTGGGAGAACCTCTGGGTGGGTGATCCGGCGCATCCGATGCTCAACTGGATCGACAACGGCGCCACGACCTCGCTCGTACCGCCGGATTGGCGCGGTTCGCGCAAGAGCAAGCTGTTCTCCGAAAAGCTCGACAAGGGGCATGCACCCGGTCTGACGGACGCCGAATTGCGTACGCTCGCGTGCTGGGTGGACCTGGGCGTGCCGTTCTGCGGCGCGTACGACGAACGGGTGGACTGGACGCCGGAGGACTACGCATTCTGGAACCGGGGTCTGCTGCGGCGCGCGCGCTTCCGCACGGACGGCGAGCCGGACGGCGATGCCGCCTGGGCGTGGAGCACGAATGTGCCGACGCGCGTTGTCGGGTCGTCCGGTTCGAAGTGGGCCGAGCCGATTGCCGTCGTCACGAATGCGGCGGCGGCGCCGTTGACGCTGAAGGAGGCGAAGCCGCGTCCGTTCCACAGCCTCGTCCTGGGCAATCCTGCGCGTCAGGCGGCGGGGCATCTCGTCCAGACGCAAGGCGCTTTGGACGGCTACTGCGTGCACCTCTACGGGACGAAGCAGGAGGCCAGTACGTACCGGATGGCCGGTGGCACGTTGTCGCTTGGAAATTCACGCCCGGGATTGAAGGCGCAAGGACAAGAGGCGCCGCTCTGTGCGCTGATTCTGGAAGGCGTTTCTGGCAAGCCGGCGGTGTTCGAACTCACGGGCGGTGTGCTGGATTGCGAGAAGGGCACGGGGATGCTGCAGATCGGGTGCTACTCGAAACTTTCGAACGAACCCCATCCGAGCTGCCTGGGCGTGTTCAACCAGACAGGCGGTGAAGTGCGGATGAACAGCTATGCCGTGGTGGGGCGCTATGCGGGCGACATCGGCTGGTACAACCAGACGGGCGGTTCGTTCCGGTTGACGAATCCGAATGCGTGCGTGTACGTGGGCGAAGAAGGTGAAGGTCATCTGCGCGTCGGCGGCACGGGTTTCTTCTCGACGCCGCATCTGTCGCTGGGGCGTGCCGATACTTGCTGGAACTGCAGTGTGACGGTTGAAGGGAAGGGACGTCTCGTGTCGGGCGACATCACGGTGAAGGGTGCTGTGGGAACGAGCGTCAACTTCAACGGCGGCACGTTGGCGACGTATGAAACCAGCCGGCGGCTGGTGCCGTTCATCCAGCCGACGATCGCGACGCGCGTGCAGGCGGGCGGTGCGCGGATTGAAGTCGGACTCGACTCCTGGGCCGAATTGCCGGGCGTGTTGGCGGAAGATCCGGCGTCGATCGGCGGCGGACTCACGAAGGCGGGGTACGGGACGCTGGTCCTCCTCGGCTCGAACACGTACACGGGCGCGACGCGTGTCGAAGGTGGCTGCCTCCTCGTGAAGGATGCGACCGCCGTGGCGAAAAGCCCGTCCGTACATGTGGCAGGCGAGGCGAGCTTCGGCGTGTTCGGCGAGAACCTCGCGCCGGCGCAGAAGGTGCTTGCCGGGAAGATCACGTGGGGACTTGGCAGCACGCTTGTCATCGACACGCGGAATGGTTCGGTGAAAATTTCAGGCAAAGACCTGCTGGGAGCTTCGCGGGTGGAGAAGACCGGTCCGAACGACCTCGTCTTCACGTCTGCGCCCGTGGGGGTGAGCGAAATCCGCGTGCGCGGGGGACGCCTCGTAACGACAGAACCGGATCTGATCCCGTCCAGCACGAAGGTCCTGCTGCTGGGTGGAACGCAAGGTACGCTTTAATCATGAACTGAAAGGTAGACAGAGATGAATCGGAGAGAGTTTTTAACGGGTGCGGCGTTGGCCGCGGCATCGACGGTGTGGGCGGAACAGGCGAAGACGCCGGCTCAAGTTGCCGCAAAGAAAAAAGAGACGCGGCCCGAGGTGCCGGAAGTGATGGCGAAGCTGCATCCGAATCGTCTCATCAGCGTCGATCCGCACGTGCAGTTGCTGGGATCCGACGTCTTTGCCGTGGTCTGGATGACGCGTGAGAAGGCGAATGGCTGGGTGGACTGGAGCCAGGATGGCGGCCAGACGTGGAAGCGCGCGTGGAACCAGCGCGACGGTCTGCTTGTCGACGCCTACGATACGGTGCACAAGATCACGGTGCGGGGGTATGATCCGACGCGTCCGCTGCAGTATCGGGTGACCTCGCGCGCGTTCACGAATTTCGGTCCGTACAAAGTCGCCTACTCGGGTGAAGAGGATACGCGCCTCGGGAAACTGAATGCACTGCTGCCGGCGGACGGGTCGTTCTCCTTTGCGATGTTCAACGACGTGCATAACAATCTGTCGCTCTATCCTGCGCTTGCGAAGCAGATGACCGGTCTCTCGTTCACCGTCTTCGTGGGCGACATCATGAGCCATGTCGACGACGAACCGGGCGTGCAGCGCGATCTGCTCGCGCCGCTCGCGTACTGTGCCGAACACACGCAGGCGCCGATGTGGTATCTGCGCGGCAATCATGAGACGCGTGGCTGTTTCGCGCGCCATCTGCGCGACTACATTGCGCAGCAGAACGGACACTTCTACGGGGCGCTCACGTTCGGATCTGCGCGCATCGTGTTCGTCGACACGGGAGAGGACAAGACCGACGACCACATCGAGTATTCCGGGATGGTAGACTTCGAGTCCTATCTCGTCGAACAGACCGAGTGGCTGGCTCGTGAAGTGGCGAGCGACGAATGGAAGAAGGCCAAATTCCGCATTGCCATCATGCACATCCCGCCGCATACGCGTCTGCCGAACGGGAAGGTCTGGCAGCAGCCGCTCGTGCGCATCAACAAGCTGCAGGCCCTGCTGGATACCGCCGGGACCACGCTCGTCTTGGGGGCGCATCTGCACCGTCATTCGATGGACGCCACCAAGCAGCTGCACCCCTACGCGCTCGTGGTGGGCGGCGGGTGCACGGCAAGGGATGCGACGCTGACGCGCTGCGACGTGAAGGGCGGGAATTTGACCGTGCGCCAGTACACGGTTTCAGGGGAAGAATGCGATCGGATCGTCCTGTGAGGACGCTCCACTTTTCCCCCCATTCCCCCCGAAAATTTGATATAATATCTTCCCTATGGACATCATTAAGAAAATTTTTGGTACAAAGAACGCGCGCGACTTGAAGCGAATCAAGCCGATCGTGGCGGAGATCAATCGTCTTGAGGCCGAGTACGAGGCGAAGCATTTCACGGCGGAAGACTACCCGAAGATGACGGCGGAATTCAAGCGCCGTCTTGAGGCCAAGGAGGTTACGCTTGACGGTCTGCTGCCTGAGGCGTTCGCGCTCGTGAAGAACGCCTGCCGGCATCTGGTCGGCACGACGGAAGACGTGTGCGGACATACACTCACCTGGGACATGATTCCCTTCGACTGCCAGCTCGTCGGCGGCATCGTGCTGCATCAAGGCAAGATCGCGGAAATGCAGACGGGCGAAGGCAAGACCCTTGTCGCGACGCTGCCGCTGTACCTGAATGCGCTTGAAGGCAAGAACGTGCAGCTCGTCACGGTCAACGACTACCTCGCGAAGCGCGACGCCACGTGGATGGGGCACCTCTTCAAGTTCCTCGGTCTCACGGTGGGCTGCATTCAGAACTCGATGGATTCGGCCGAGCGTCGTGCGCAGTATCTCTGCGACATCACGTACGGCACGAATTCCGAATTCGGTTTCGACTATCTGCGTGACAACGGCATGGCCGTACAGCCCGAGCAGGTGGTGCAGAACGGCCATCACTTCGCGATCGTCGACGAAGTCGACTCGATTCTCATCGACGAAGCGCGTACGCCGCTCATCATCTCGGGTCCGGCGACGGTTTCGACCAGTGCGCAGTACATCGCGATGAATCCGCTCGTGGCGAGCATCGTGCGCGTGCAGATGCAGCAGTGCAACGAGTTCATCGCCGAGGCGAAGAAGTGTCTGGCCGAAGGCAACGAGTGGGGATGCAAGCGCCGCATCTATCAGGTTTACCATTCGACGCCGAAGCACAAGCAGATGCTGCACATGTTCGAAGATGCGTCCATTCGCAAGCTCCACGAAGAGGTGGAAATGCAGATGCTCAGCGAACTCCATCGTGAAGAGGGGCGTGCGCTGAAGGCGGAACTCTACTTCACGATCGACGAGCGTTCGCGCGAAGTGGCGCTGACAGACAAGGGGTGCGAGAAGATGAATCCGCGCGACCCCGAGACCTTCGTCATTCCGGACCTCGCGAGCGCGATGAGCCAGCTTGACGGCAATGCCGACATGACGCCCGAGGAGAAGGCCGAGAAGAAGCGCCTCTTGCAGGCGGACTTCATGGAACGCTCGGCGCGGGTGCATGTCATCGACCAGCTGTTGCGTGCGTACTGCCTGTATGAGCGCGATGTCGACTACGTGGTGCAGCCGGACGAAAACGGCGTGGGCCATGTCTACATCGTGGACGAGTTCACGGGCCGTATCCTGCCGGGCCGTCGTTGGTCGGACGGTTTGCATCAGGCCGTCGAAGCGAAGGAAGGCGTCGAGATCGAAAAGGAGTCGCAGACGCTCGCGACGATCACGATCCAGAACTACTTCCGTCTCTACACGAAGCTCGCGGGTATGACCGGTACGGCCGAAACCGAAGCGCGTGAATTCAAGGACATCTACAAACTCGATGTGACGGTGATTCCGACGAATCGTCCGATTCGCCGTATCGACGGTAACGACCAGATCTACCGCACCCAGCGTGAAAAGTACAAGGCCATCATCGAAGACGTGCGCAAGCGCCACGAAGCCGGTCAGCCGGTGCTGCTCGGTACGGTGACGGTCGACACCTCGGAAGTGCTGTCGCGTCTTTTGAAGGTCGCGAAGATTCCGCACGAAGTGCTCAATGCGAAGAACCATGCGCGCGAAGCCGAGATCGTGATGCTCGCCGGCCAGCCGGGTGCTGTGACGATTGCGACGAACATGGCGGGCCGTGGTACCGACATCAAGCTGGGTCCGGGCGTGGTGACGCTGCCGCAGGACGTGGTGAAGGGCAATCTCTCGCTGAAGGACAAGCTGCCGGGCGAGAAGGATACGATCCAGAAGATTCTCGAAGCGCATCCGCAGGGGCTCTTCGTGATCGGTTCCGAGCGTCACGAGTCGCGTCGTATCGACCGTCAGCTGCGTGGACGTTGTTCGCGTCAGGGCGACCCCGGTGGTTCGCAGTTCTACATCTCGCTTGAAGACAATCTGATGCGTCTCTTCGGTTCGCAGAAGATTGCGGGCATCATGCAGCGTCTCGGCATGAAGGAAGGCGAAGTGATGGAGCACCGCTGGCTGAACAAGTCGGTGGAAACCGCCCAGCGCCGCGTCGAGCAGCAGAACTACGCCATCCGTAAGCGGACGCTCGAATTCGACGACGTGATGAACAAGCAGCGTACGATCGTGTACGATCTGCGTGCGACGATTCTCAACGGAACGCCGGAGAATGTCCACGGAACGATTCTCGATGTCTTCAACGACATCGTGCTGATGCAGACCGAGCGCTTCCTGTCCGATCCGAAGGGTTCGGGCGTGGAGGAGTTCCTCGCGTGGCTCAATGTCACATTCCCGGTGATGGTGACCGCGGACGATCTCAAACCGTTCCTCGGCGATCCGGTCAAGGCGGGCGAATTCGTCTACAAGCAGGTCGCGGACGCCTACGAGGCCAAGTGTTCGGTCGAGGATCCGCGCGTGCTGCCGTACATGGAGCGTGGCGTGTTCCTGCAGTGCATCGACCGCGAATGGCAGGACTACCTGCGCGCGATGGACGACTTGCGCCACAACGTCAACCTCCGTTCGTACGGTCAGCGAGATCCGCTGGTCGAATACAAGCGCGAAGCGTTTGACATGTTCGAGAACCTGATGACGACGATCAAGACCGATGTCGCGAATATGGAATTCCGTTCGCACACCGAGATGGCGATGCGTCGGATGATGGCGGCGTCGGAGGCCGCGGAGGGTCCGAACGACGGTGTGGGGCCCACGGTGGCCGCCGCCGAGGCGATGAACGCCGCTGCCGAAGAAGAGGCGGCGCCTCAGCCGCAGGCGCGTCCTCAGGCGGTGCGTCTGGTGCGTCGTCCGCCTGCCGGACCGCGTCTTGGACCGACGATCGAGGCTGCCCAGGCTCTGGCGCAGCGTCGTGCCGCCGGTACGGCCGCGCCTGCTGCAAAGCCGGTCGAAAAGCCCGTTGAAAAGCCGGTGGAGGAGCCGAAGAAGCCCGAGCCGCCGAAGCAGGCCGAACAACCGAAGCAGGCCGAACAGCCGAAGAGCGCCATGGACGTGTTTGCGTCGATGATGTCGCAGGTTTCGGGCCGTGAGGTGCGCGTGGTTCACCAGCCGGCGCCTCGTAGTGCCTGCTACGGACAGAATGGTCAGGGGCCGAAAGTCGGTCGTAACGATCCCTGTCCGTGTGGCAGTGGAAAAAAGTTTAAAAATTGTTGTGGGCGAGGTCAGATTTGATTTCTCTGATTGCCTAACAACTCATCGGACCCCATTCCGAGGCCCGCGAGAAAAAAGGAGAGAAGAACATGAACAACAATATCAAGAAAGTCGGTGTCCTCGCATTGGCGATGTTCACTTCGCTGGCGCTTTGCGCGTTCCCGGGACGCTTCCACGGCGGGTTCCATCACCACCATCACCATGGTACGGGTTTTGCCATTGGTGCCGGCATCCTCGGTGCGGGTCTGTTGGCGCATGCCGTCTATGATGCCACGCATCCGTACTACTACGGAGCCGCGCCGGTCGTGGTCGCGCCGACTCCGGTCGTCACGCAGCCGATCGTGGTTCAGCAGCCTGTCATTCAGCAGCCGGTTATCCAGCAGCCTGTGGTGCAGCAGCCGGTCGTCCAGCAGCCCGTCGTGCAGCAGCCGGTCGTTCAGCAGCAGCCCGTGATGCAGACGCAGAATGTCTGGGTCGAAGGGCGCTATGTCGATCAGGTGAATGCACAGGGTCAGACGGTCCGTGTGTGGCAGCCCGGTCACTACGAACAGGCCCAGGTCGCTGTTCCGTAACGTCTCTCGGACGTTTACCGCATCTCGTTTACCATGAAGCATTCCAAGTTCGCCGTCATTGTTCTGGCACTGGTCATGGTGTTCCTCTATTTGCCGATTTTCGTTCTGGTCGGCAACTCCTTCAACGCCTCGAAGTTTGGCGGCGAATGGGCGGGATTCACCTTCAAATGGTACGAGATGCTGTTTTCGTCCCAGAATCGAGCCATCTGGCAGGCGTTTGAGCGTTCGTTGCTCATCGCCGCCCTGGCGACGGCCGCCTCGTGCATTCTTGGCACGACGGCGGCTCTTGCTTTGCATCGGTGGAAGGGGCGTCTGCAGACCTTCCATTACGGGTTGATCTACACGCCGCTGGTGATGCCGGAAATCCTGATGGGCATCTCGCTTCTGATGATGTTCACGGCAATCGGCGTGGGCTGCGGACTTTTCACCATTTGGATTGCCCACACGACATTCTGCGTTTCATACGTGGCAATGACCGTGCTGGCGCGTCTGCAGGACTTCGACGATCGCATTACCGAGGCCGCCTATGATCTGGGGGCCGGTCCGTTCTACACTTTCTTTCATGTGGTGCTGCCGATCCTTCTGCCGGGCATTATCGCCGGCGGGCTTCTGGCCTTCACCCTTTCAATCGACGATTTCGTCATTACGTTCTTTGTGACGGGACCGGGTTCCGATACGCTGCCGCTTAAGATCTATTCGATGATCAAGCATTCGAAGCAGATGCCGGTCATCAACTCGCTGTCGACATTGATGCTGGTGCTGACCTGTGTTCTCGTCGCCGCATCGCGTTTCATGGCCAATCGTCGTCGTCGTCATCTGCCGCTCCTGAAAACCGCCCAGGCAACCTCCTGATCTGCTTTTGGGTTGCTCGCAGCTAGTTTTTATGTTAAAATGACGACATGAAAACTAGACAATTCTTCTTGGCCGCTGTTGCGGCGATGGGGTTCATGGCTTGCGCTGTGGCCGAACCGGTTAAAGTGATCTTCGATACGGACATGATCGAGGACTTCGACGACGTGGGCGCGCTTGCGTGTCTGCATGCGTATGCGGATGCGGGACAGTGCGAAATTCTTGCGACGGTTTCGTCGACACGTGGCAATGCCTCTGTCGCGGCGGTCGAGGTCATCAACGGCTACTACGGACGTGGCGATCTGCCGACGGGTGCGCCGAAGGGGTTGGGCGTGAACGGGGCAGGACCGCGCGCGAAGCAGAAGGTCGACCCGAAGTCGCCGCTCAAGAACGACGGACACCGCAAGTACCGCAAGTTGGCGCAGGACTACCCGCAGTTGGTGAAGCATCTCGATGCGGACGATGCGCCGGATGCGAATGTTGTCTATCGCCGCGCGCTGGCTGCCGCGCCGGACAACTCGGTCGTCATCTGCACAACGGGTTTTATCACGAACATCCGCCGTCTGCTCGAGACACAGCCCGACGACATTTCGCCGCTGGATGGTCGCGCACTTGTCGCCAAGAAGGTGAAGAAGTGGGTGGCGATGGCGTGCCGTTACCCGAATGGTCAAGAGTACAATTCGCGGAATGACGCCCCGTCTTCGCATGTTGCGTTCACTCAATGGCCGAAGAGCGTGCCGCTCGTGTTCACCGACTGGAACTATGGCTGTGACATCTTTGCCGGCCGTAGCATCGCCGAAATGAAGGGTCCGCGCAATCCTGTGAAGGACGTCTTTGCGGGCAACATTCCTTCCCGTGCCGAGATTGCGAAAGATCCGGCCAAGCAGATGTCGCATTGCTTTGGCATGGGCGGCCGTTCGGCGTGGGACGAAACGGCCGTGCTGATTGCGGTTTGCGGCGAGGCGAGCTACTTCAACGTGCATCGTGGCACCTATACGATCAACCCCGAGAACGGCCACAATGTATGGGCCCCGGATGAAGAGAACGGTCCGCACATCCGCGTGACGGAGAAGCTGAACAAGGTCGAAGTCGGCCGAATCATCGACGAACTCATCTGCCGTAAGCCGAAGTACGGTGCGAAGTAAGGACGGCTAACGAAAAGAGGGGTGTCTGATATGAAAAAACTTTTCTTTCTTTCTGTGCTCGCGAGTGCCGCGTTGGGGCTTCACGCCTTTGCGCCGATCTCGATTATTCCGGCTCCGCGCGAGATGAAACTCACGGGCGGAGAGAGCGTGTTCAACGGGAAGATCAACTACGAAACCGTGGCGTCGATCCCGGAAGAGGGCTACGAGCTGTCGATTACGAAGGAGAAGGGGGTGACGGTTCGCGCCTCGACCGAAAAGGGACGGTTCTATGCGCGGACGACACTTCTTCATATCGCCTGCCGGTATGAGAAGGCGGATGGGAAAAAATACTATCCGTGTCTCGAAATCAAAGATTCGCCGAAGTACAAGTGGCGCGGTGTGCAGTTGGACGATGCGCGCCATCACTTCGGCAAGGAGACGGTGAAGCGCCTTCTCGAGCAGATGAGCTGGTACAAGTACAATGTCTTCCACTGGCACCTCACCGAGGACCAGTGCTGGACATTGGATATTCCGGGATATCCCGAGCTCAACAAGTGGAGTATGACGCGCGACAGGATGCCGGCGCATGGGGCAAGAAGGGATGAGACGGTTGCCGATGGGCAATATGGCCCTTGCCGTTATACGGCGGCGGACTTGAAGGAAATCGTCGCCTTTGCGGCAAAGCGCCACATCACCGTGGTGCCGGAAATCGAAGTGCCCGGCCATACGATGGCGGCTCTCTGCGCCTATCCGCAGTTCGCCTGCAATCCGGACGAGATTCTGAATAAATGGCATCGCAAGCCCCCGATCTGGTGCGCGGGCGTCTATAAGGACGTTCTCTGCGTGGGTAATCCCGAGGCGATTCAATTCTTCGAGAAGGTGTTCGACTATGTGTGCGACATCTTCCCGTCGAAGGTGATTCACATCGGCGGCGACGAGTGCCCGAGCGTGAGCTGGAAGACGTGCCCGAAGTGCCAGGCGCTGATGAAGCGCGAGGGCATCCCCAGTGAAAAGGAGCTGCAGGCGTGGGTCACGCGCCATTTCACCGAGTATCTGGCGAAGAAGGGCCGTCGCGTCATCGGTTGGGACGAGATCTTCAAGGGCGGCGAAGTACCGAAGACGACCATCGGCATGTATTGGCGTGCGGGAAGTCCCGAAGGGTTGAAGGCCGTCAACAAGGGCTATGACATTGTTGCCTGCCCGACGAGTCACTGCTACTTCGACTACAAGCAGGGCCTTCCTGAAGATCCGTTCCAGTACATCGGCGGCAATCTGCCGATTACACGCGTCTATCAATTCGATCCGCTGAAGGGCGTTGCGCCTGAGCATCAGTCCCATGTGCTGGGTGGCGAGTGCGAGAACTGGTCCTCGCATACGTGGAACCGTTTCGACCTCGAGTGGAAGCTGTGGCCACGCGGCATGGCCTTGGCGGAAGCATTGTGGACGGCGCCTGAAAAGCGCGACTTCGCGGAGTTTTCGGCGCGTGCGGAAGAACATCGACGCCGGCTGATTAAAGTGAAGATCAATTGTGCGCCGCTCAAATAAGTGGACGCTTCTATGCTACGTGTCCTCTTCGTCAGTTTCCTCTCTCTCGGGCTCGTCCTTCGCGCGTCGGCGGTCGAGGACGAACCCGACGAGCTCAATTGGGATTCTCTCGGGGGGACCGTCACGGGCTTCAATCATTTCGCCGCATACTGTGCGGAGCATGCGGACTTTCGTTCGGCCGTGTTGCAGGCGGCTCCGCTGGAGGCGTTGCCCGCAAAAGTCGAGACGATCTGGATCACGCCGGATGCCTTTACGAACGCAGTGTTCTCCACATGGTCGTTGGGGACTGTAAACGGCGAACGCTGTCTTTACGCACCGGCGGGACATTGCGTGGGCCCCGTGCGCATTGGTGTCGACATCCCCGTTGCGGGGTGCTATCGCGTTTGGGCGAAATATTGGCATGATGCGAACAGCGTGGCGTCGTTCAGCTTGGCGCTGGAAGACGGACGACTGGCGACGGAAAAGGATCCTTCCGTCTCCGTCGTACAGGACGCTTTCAACTATGTGTACGATTTCAAGGAATTCGCACGCCGGAAGAATCCATTGCCGAGTCGCCAGAATGAACCGACGGGATTCATCTGGGAATCGTCTCCGACGGTTCGTCTCTCGGCAGGACGCAAGGCATTGACCTTGTCGGGATTGATTCACGAAGGTCCGTATGCACCGCGACGGGTGACGGCGATTGTCTTGACGCGCGAACCCGTGGCTGTGCCGATGAGCCCCTCGGGAACGGGTGCGATACGGGCGGGACGCGCTCCGATGCGCTTGGCCTCGTCGCAGGTGCGTGATCTTTGGGCGCGGCGTCCACGTATCGCCGATGGAACAGACGCGTTGAAACCGCTGTGGCGAACGTGGCGTCAGGCGTTCTTTGCCGACCTTCGGGCAGGGCGTTGTCCAGGTGTTGAAGCGGGACGCATGGCGGGCACGGTGTATTTCGATGAAGAATCAAATCTCGTCGGAACTCCGCAACAGGTGGCAGACGAAAAAGAACGTCGACGGGAACTGGTGAAAAAAGTCCGTGTGCCGCCTGACACGAAATCGCTTGAAGTGTGGCGGCCGCGCGACCCGTGGATGGGACACAGCCGCGACCAGCGTCCTTCGGTTGACGATGCCAAGAGCCTTGCGCCGCTCACATTGGCGTTGCGCGATGGCGAAGCCGAGACGGTACTGCTTCTTGTTCGCAATAACACGACACACGCGCGTACGCTCGTTCCGCAGATACGCGGCGATGTCGATCGGCTTGTCACCTGGCGCGTACCGGGACTTGTTCTCGTCAACGACAAAAACGAATGGCAGCCGATGCCGCTCTTCGCGCGCGACGAGGTGATTGTCCCCCCGCAGGAAACGGTGGGACTTTGGTTCACGATTGCGGGTCGAACCGGTTTCTCGCCTCGGTCGTTTGTCGTTGATGTTGGGACGGAATCGCTGTCCGTGACGGTGGCGAAGGTTCCTGATTATGGTTCAGAGGTGCCTGTGCCGTATGTCTTTGGCTGGGCGGCGCCCGATCAAACCGTTTCGTGCTGGGAGCTTTTCAAGCGCCTTGGCGTCAATGTCATCTCCAATCGCCTGGTGCCGAAGTCCGAGGCGGCGCGATACGGGGTGCGGCAAGTACTGCATTTGAAC
The DNA here is from genome assembly GCA_045641465.1 of Kiritimatiellia bacterium. Classification (GTDB taxonomy): domain Bacteria; phylum Verrucomicrobiota; class Kiritimatiellia; order RFP12; family UBA1067; genus RUG572. The sequence continues at coordinate 48,552 of JAZUGW010000013.1, forward strand.
GATGGCGATGTACGGCCGGAGCATATTCGCCACTTGAAGGCGCGTTTTGTACGGCTTGGGTACGAAAGAAACGACTGGGCCTGGAGCTTTATGGACGAACCGGGAAACCGCACGGTCGACGCGTGGACGAATCTCGCGACACGCGTCAAGACGTTCGATCCTTCGATTCGCATTTGGGTGAATCCAGGCGAGGCTGAAAGCGCCGGACCGGAAGCCTGTCTGAAGATGACCCCGTTTGTCGATGCGTATTGCCCGTACTGCAACCACTTCCTGACGGACGGGTGGCGGAATGCGTCTTACAAGGCGCACCTTGATCGCAAAGGGCCCGCCTTTGACATCCTCCTCGGGTATACGACGCCCTGCTTTGCGGAGAAGGCGCCCAAGGCCCCGCACGACATGCTCTGGTTGTCGGATTTCGCGCTCAACTACAAGCTTGACGGGTGGGCGTTTTTTGCGCTGATGCACGGTTTCACCTATTCGAATTCGCGGTGGGACGAAGTCAACTGCTTCATGGGCGACCAGTGTGTGAGCATTTATCCAGGAGCGGCGAATCGGGCGATTTCGTCCCGAACCGCCGAGGCGATTCACGAAGCGGTTCGACGCTGGCGTGCGGCGCGTGCCCGGCAGATTTTAAAAGATAGAAAGGGAACATGAGGTGAAGATGAAGTATTCGATTCTGGGAGCGATGGCGCTCGTCGGCAGCGTGGTGTTGGGACAGAACGTTCGTGAACTCGTGGTGGCTCCGGGTGTCGAGACACCGCACGGCGCGCTCGCGAAGATCCGGGCGGCCAAGGCGGCCGGTGATAAGAGCGCGTGGACCGTGCGCGTGAAGCCGGGCATCTACGTGCTCGACGAGGCGTTGACATTTACACCGGCCGATTCCGGTGAGCCCCAGGCGCCGGTCTCGTGGGTCGGTGAAGAAGGTGCCAGCGTGATCGCGGGCGGCGAACCTCTGACGAATTGGAAGGACGAAGGCGCGGGCGTGTGGTCCGCCCCGCTGCCGAAGCGGAAAGACGGCCGTCCGGCCTTCTTCGAACAGCTGTGGGTGAATGGCCGGCGTGCGGCACGGGCACGTTTGCCGGATACGGGCTTCGTCGTCATGAAGAAGCCGACCTGTGCGGCCTCGCCCGATGGAAAGCCGAATTCGTTCATCGAGAAATTTGTCATTGATGCTGCGTTGGGGAACAAGCTCGCGCAGGTGTCCGCCGCAGAGCTGCCGTTTGCGCAGGCGTGCATCGTGCGCAAGTGGACGTTTGCGCGGCGCATCTTGCGTGGTTACGAGGCGGCGACGCAGACGGTGACGACGATGTCGCCGGCGGCTTGGCCCGGGTATGCCCGCTGGGATGAACAGGGCGGGACGCTCGTCTGGTTCGAAAATGTGCGTAGTGCGTTTGATGCGGCCGGCGAGTGGTTCTACGATGCGCAGGCGCAGAAGGTGCTGTACCGTCCGCTGCCCGGCGAAGACATGTCGAAGGCGCTCGTCTTGGCGCCGACGAAAGGACTTTCCCAGCTGCTCGTGCTGAAGGGCGATCCGGCGAAGGGGGCCTATGTGCATGACATCAACTTCAGCGGGTTGACGTTTGCGTGCACGGCGACGAAGACGCTGGTGACGGATGTGTTGCGTGCGGCGACGAAAGACGCCTACGTGCCGCCGACGGAAGGTCCGACTGAAAGCTGGCAGTACCAGGCGGCGCAGTCCGCCGATGCGGCGGTGATGGGCGAAGGCGTGAAGCGGGTCGTGTGGAATCGGTGCGCGGTGCGTCAGACGTCGAACTATGCCTTCCGTCTGGAGGACGGTTGCTTCGAGAACCAGATTCTCAACTCAAAACTCGAGGATCTCGGTGCGGGCGGCGTATGGTTGGGGGCACGCAAGGGATATGTGCCGCCGAACGAAGGCGATCGCCTCGCGCGTCGCGTCTATCGGACTTTTGCGCCCCAGGCGAATGCGAAGAACGTCATTTCGAATTGCGTGATTCGTCAGGCGGGACGCATCAATCCCGAAGGCACGGGTGTGGCGGTGACGCATGCGTCGGACTGCAAGGTGGTGAAGTGCGATATCGTCGATATTCTCTACACGGGCGTCTCCGTGGGGTGGACCTGGGGATTCGCAGGGTCGGTTGCACAGCGCAACGAGATCGCCTACAATCGCATTGCCAATCTAGGTCAGGGCTTGATGAGCGACATGGGCGGCGTCTATACGCTGGGCACGAGCTACGGCACGTGGGTGCATGACAATGTCATTCACGATGTGAAGAGCTATTCGTACGGCGGTTGGGCGCTTTATACTGATGAAGGCAGCGAAGGCCTTGTGATGGAGCGCAATCTCTGCTGGAACACGACGGATGGCGGTTTCCATCAGCACTACGGCACGGGGTGTGTGATCCGCAACAACATCTTCGCGTGGAACCGGATGGCGGGTGCCGTACGGACATCGCGTCCGGAAGTTCAGCACATTCCCTGCACGTTCCATTTCCATAACAACATCGTCCTCGTGCGGGAGGGTCCGTTGGCCAGTTGGGACATTTTGAATGTCGGTGGCGTGTGGGCGAATAACGTGTGGTTCGATGTGTCGGGACGGCCGAAGTTCTCGCATAATCTCGATTGGGCGAAGTGGTGCGCGACCGGACACGAGGTGAACGGCATCTATGCAGACCCGCAATTTGTTGATGCGGCGAAGTTCGATTTCCGTTTGAAGCCGGAATCGCCGGCTTTCAAGGTCGGTTTTAAGGCCTGGGACTACAGTGCCGCCGGCGCGAAACAGTGAACAGGTTTTAGTGAATAGTGAATAGGTTTGATTTGAGTAAATAATTGAGAAGAGGCGAAAACGAAATGAAAAGAAGAGAGTTTTTGACGGCGGCGGGCGGTGTGGCTTTGTTCAATGTGTTGCCGCGCAATCTGATTGCGGGCAGCGGTCAGACGCCGCCGAGCGAACAGGTGTGTGTCGCGGCGATTGGCGCCGGTGGACGCGCCTCCAGCGATATCGACGGCCTCGAGCATGCGGGCGCGCGTTTTGTCGCCCTCTGCGACGTCGATACGCGCCGGAGTGCGAATCAGAAGAAGAAGCATCCGAATCTGCCGTACTTCACGCGCTATCGTGAAATGCTCGATAAGTTCGACAAGCAGATCGACGCGGTGATGATCGGCGTGCCGGACCATTGGCATGCGACGATGGCGGTCGAGTGCCTCAAGCGCGGCAAGCATGTGGAATGCGAGAAGCCGCTGGCGCAGAGCTACCATGAAATGGATCTGATGCTGGACGCGGCGAAGGCGAATCCCAAGCTCGTGACGCAGGCGATGAACCAAGGACACGCCTACGACACGATCCGCGATTTCCGCGAATGGATCGAGGCGGGGCTCATCGGCGAAGTGACGGAAGCGCACATCTGGTGTCCGGCCGTCTATTCGTTCATGGACATCCTCGGCGACCTCAAGAAGAAGTGGGAGGTGCCGAAAGAACTCGACTGGAACCAGTGGCAGGGACCCGTCGAGCATCGTCCCTACTTCCCGAAGTATCTGCCGGGGTCTTGGCGTCTTTGGACGATGTACGGCACGAGCACGCTGGGCGACTGGAGCTGCCATTTGATGGATCCGCTCTTCTGGACGCTGGGACTCGGCATGCCGAAGACGGTTAAGGCGGAAATCATCGGCGATTGGGATCCGGCTGTTCATGGGGTGACCTTCCCGAAGGGGGCGAAGACGACATTCGAGTACGTGACGCGTGCAGGCAAACCGTTCAAGCTCGTCTGGTTCGATGGCCAGGCTTGCCAGAATGTGCCCGTGCCAACGAACTACAAGGACGATATGAAGTACTTCCCGCCCTACAACTCGAGTGAGGCAAGAAGCAAACGTGACGGCATGTGCAACGGTGCGTTTGTGTACGGCACGAAGGGTGTGATCGAGTATGGTCATCACGGCGCGAACTACCTGCGTCTCCTGCCGGATATGACGCTGGGCAAGATGCGTGCGGAGAAGGCGTGTCCGAAGCAGAAGTATGCCCGCGTGCCGGGCGGAAATCCGTATTCGGAATTCCTGGCGGCCGTGAAGGGCGGTCCGAAGGTGGGAAGCGACTTCGCCTACGCGGGCGCGATGACGCAGTGCTCGCTCACGGGTGTGGCGGCGCTCTTCGATGCGGGGAAGGTGCTGACGTGGGATCCTGTGAAGCATCTCTTCACGAACGGATCGTCGGCGGCGAATAGCATGCTGCGCCAGAAGCGTCTGGCGGGCTGGTAAGCGTTTCTCGGAAAAGTCGTATAAGGATGAAGATGAAACGTCAGGCGTTGATTGTCGGGTTGGTGGTTTTGTTCGGTGGGCTCGTGGGGGCGGATGCGCAAACGCGCGTCCCCGCCGCGGGGAAACCTGTTCGTGTGGCGGTTTATACGGACAGGGGTTCACGTTCGAATGGACAGTTCCGCTGGTTGCAGTTTGCCTCGTCCGTCAAAAACTTCAAGGCGCGTGCCGTCGATGGTGCGATGGTCCAGGCGGGCGTGTTGGACGAAACCGACCTTCTGATCATGCCGGGAGGTTATGCGATCGACGAGGCAGTGACGCTTGGTACGAACGGGTGTGCGGCGCTGAAGGCCTACATCGCGCGCGGTGGCGCGTATGTGGGTACGTGTGCGGGCTGCTATCTGCTGATGCAGGACAATCCCGATGTGCGTCCTTATCGTCTGGGACTCCTGCCGTACAGAGATGTCCCCAAAAACGAGAAGCACGGTCGCTCGGATGTGACGGTCGAGTTCCTGCCCGCCGCGAAAAAATATGGTTTCACATCCACACGGCGTGAAATCCTCTATTCGCACGGACCGATTCTCATTCCGGGCGATCCGGTTCCCGAGGCCAAGTTCGAGATGGTCGCCAACTATTACGGCGATTTTGCCGTGCAGGGACCGGAACCGATGCCTTCGATGTCCGGCAAGGGGGCGATGGCAATCGGTACGTATGGCAAAGGCCGTGTCGTTGCCTCCTGCGTGCATCCTGAGTCGGGGTTTGCGACTTGGGATCTCGTCCGCAAGATGCTCGCGTGGGCGACGGATTCAAAGGTCGAGTTGGTACTGCCACGACATCAAACGGGAAACCTCAGCGTGGGGGTGGTGGCAGATGGTTCCTATGGACCGACGACAGGCGATTTTGTGATGAAGCTTATCCATACGCCTGGACTCGACGTGCAGCCGATCACCACCAGCCTCATTGCACAAGGCTATCTGCGCCGTCTCGATGCGCTGGTGCTGCCGGATACGGTCGACAACGCGCGCCTTCTGAAACGGACCTTCCCGAAAAAGTCCGAGGCTCGGGCGAAACTGGAGGCTTTTGCAAAGGCCGGCGGTCTGCTCGTGGGCTGGGGCGCCGTCGCACGTGAGATCCCCGGCACGAAAGTCGTGTCGGATTCGGCGGCTGTGGTGAAGGAACTGCTCGCGCGTAAGGCGGAACCGAAGAAGCCGGTCGTGACGCCGAAAGCTCCGACTGTCCAGAAGAAGGTACGGGCCGCCGTCTATCTAGGGCGTGGCGGTGGAAGTCCAACTGAAGCTCGTCTGCTCGAGCAGTCGCCTGAATACGAAGTCTTCTATGTGGACGGTCCGGCAATCGCGGCTGGCGCGCTCGACAAGGCCGACATCCTCATTCAGGGCGGTGGCGGCGGCGAGTCGCAGTTCAAGGCGCTGGGCGAGCAGGGACAGGCCAATCTGCGCCACTTCATTCTCAACGGCGGCGGCTATCATGGTACGTGTGCTGGTGCCTTTATGATGATCGAGCCCACGCGCCGCGTACGCATGAACATGGTTCCGTACCGCCCCGACGATCCAGACCACTATCGTGGCGGCGCGGATACGCTCCTTCGGGCGACGGATGCTGGCAAGGCCGTGTTGGGTCCGAAGGAAAAATATCGTGTGTGCTATCATGGCGGACCTGCGCTGATTGCGCCAAGCAAACCCATTGAAGGAGCCGATTTCAAGGTGTTCCTTGAATATGACGGGTATATGATCAACACCGTCTCGTCGAAGCCCATGCTGCCGATGGCGGGAAAAGGGGCGCTCGTGGGCGGTACGTGCGGAAAGGGCCGTGTCGTCCTGTGCGGACCGCATCCTGAAATCGATGAAAGTTCAGATGAGATCTTCCTCAAAACGGTGGGCTGGGTGACGGGCGTGATGCCGCATCCGGTGCGTCCCTGGCATCGACGCGGTTCTGTGGATGTCGGTGTTTCGACGGGACGCGAGACGGTTGAAGGCGGCCGTCTTTTCGCGGAGTTGCTGCGTGATACGGAAATCAATTTCCGTCCTGGTGGCGGTGTGACAAGCGACATTCTCGTGTTGTCGAATCCGACGCACTATCCGCCATCGGCTTCTCGTTTTGCCGCTGAAGGGCGTCTCGTCGTACTTGCCACGCACCCGAATACCAAGAAGCCGAGCGACCTCCCGGCGATCTACTGCTCGTCCGTCCCTGACGCGGTCGCGGCCGTCAAGGCAATCCGCCAAAAGCTCGGACGCGAGTAATTGTCCAGAGTGTGAATTGTTCG
>JAZUGW010000014.1:0-2025 GCA_045641465.1 Kiritimatiellia bacterium
GCCGTCAGGAGATCCTTAAGTTCGCCGTTAGCCCGTACCTCGACCGATTCGCCATCGGATCCTCCCTCATCGGCAAGCGAGTCGAGTCCGCCGCCCGCGAGGAGCCGCAGGGCCTGGGCCATCGTAACCCCGTCACCGACCAGCCGCCTCGCCTCTTTCCAATGCGCGAGCAGCTCCTGAATCTTCGCCGGATCGGCCATGACCCATTCGCCGCGAATGCGCACGAGCCCTTCACGAGACTCGGCGAGAAGCCGCACCTCCTCCTCCGTCAGCGTTTCGCCGTCCAATGTCACCGCCGCGTCGAACTCGCAAAGAGCATGTCCGTTAAGTCCGCCACCCGGCGCTTTGCCGACAGTAAGCGTCACTTTCGCCTTCGGCGGATTCCGCGCCCAAAGACGACCCGTTCGCACGAGAAGCCCCGCATGCTCGTAGCCCGCGATTCCCTTCAGAAAGCCGTACGCCTCACCGACCGTCAGCGCACACGGCTGGAAGATACGCCGCGTCTCCAGCATCGACGCGAGGAACTTGTCGTCCTTCGCCGCGGCTTCCAACGGCGCCAGGATCCGTCCCAACGCCGCGGGACGTGTCGCGTACGCCTTGAGCGCGGCGGAAAGCGGGAGATGCCGCACCTTGCCGTCGGAGTCCGCGCGGTTCACGAAAGTGGCGAGGAAGGCGAACGGACGGCTTCCGCTCTTATCCCCCTTGTTCTCGGCAAGATGCAGACTGACCTTGCCGAGATCACGCCAACCTGCGCCGAACGTCTGCACGAACGCCAGCAAGTCGCCGCCGGACGCGTCAACGGCATCCGCAAGCGCCCGTTCGATGTCGGCGAACAGCGAAACAAGCACGTCGTCACGCCAGTATTCGCCGCCGACCATCGGCGGCACGGACGCGAGAATCGCGAGGCGTGCCATCGCATCGGGACGACACCGCTCGCGAACCGGTTCCGTCGGCACCCCGCCGTCTTCCGAAGCGGAGACAATCCGCCGAATATGCTCGGCGGCGAGATTTCTCGCCCACGAAACCGCGACATCCCCGCTCGCGGAGGATGAATCCTTTACCAACGCCAACAGCGCCGCGCCGACATCTTCCGCCGCGCCGTCAATCTCCAGTTTGCCGTCAGGTCTTAATTTCATTCTCGCGTCCCCGCGACCTGTCTTAGCAAACGACTTGTAAACACAACCCAAAGGCCATTGGAATAGGGAATCTTCGCGGACATCACATGTCCTTGACTGAAAAGCCCCGGTAGGAAACCGTCCGCGAACGCTTGTCGGGATTCTTCTCGAAAAACGCCTCGGCCTTGTCCCTCAGCACATCAAGCCGAATCCGTTCGGCATCGCGCTTTACCTCGACGAATTCAATCGTGCCGTGAAACTCATTCTCTCCAACGGCGTCGATCTCGTTCTCGCCCTTGCGGTCCCACCATCCGCCAAGACGCGAATAACAGTGTTCGCCGATCGACTTCCTGCGAAAGTAGTCTTCAAGGGCCTGCCCCGAAAAGACCTCATAATCCCGCTCGACGATTCCCCGCAGTTCGTCGAACATCTCCATTTCCAGCAGATAAGCGTACTTAAAGATGAAGCGGAACCAGAACCTGAAGAAACAGTCGTCGATCCGATACAGGCAGTTCTTCCGTTCGTTGGTCTCGAAGATCGGCTGCTTCTTCGCGATGAGCCCGTAATGTCGCTCCAATTTGGTCAGATATCCGCTGACCTCGCCTCCGCAGGCCGTTTCGATGCGGTCGCGGGAAGTCTTTCCGGCGGCGATAGCGGAGAGAATCGTGAAGTAAGTCGCATAGTCCTTGCCGAATTCCTCGATAAGCACGACCTTACCCTCGTCAAAGAACGATGAGTTAGACCGTACGATCTCCGCGATCATCCTCTCCTTCGTCACGGCTTTCGCGTCCATCAACAGCGCGACATAACGGGCGACTCCTCCCGTAAACGACCAAAGCGCCAGCAGATCTTCGTTCGTGTAAGACGGATTGTGAAACGAGAGAATCTCCTTCATGACCGGAACGGAAAA
>JAZUGW010000015.1:0-5628 GCA_045641465.1 Kiritimatiellia bacterium
TCCAGTCGAGGCGTCCCGGCACGCGCTGCGAAATGCAGCCGAGCACGACCATTTCGGTCAGCGGCACGGAATGGTCGTAGTCCGAGAACGGACGCCTTCCGCCGCGAACGGCATCCGCAAATTCCTTGTGGTGCTGCGAAAGTCCGTTCCCCGCCACCACGCGCGGCAACGTGACCGGCAGATCGCGCGTCGCGGGATGGTCCTGATGGCGCACGAACTTCGTCTCGCCCGCCATCTTGATCTGGCCGTTCCACCAGGTTCCCTTCGACCCCACCACGGCCGTTCCGCTGAATACATCCGAACGGCCGCCCGTCAGACGGCGGCTCGTTTCCTTGTCAGGACACGTTCCGTTCTCGGGCTTCGTCGCGCCATCGTACCAGTAGATCGTCACCGGCATCTTCTGCCGCGCGCTCCGCACGACGAGCTTGACGATCGAGCCGGCAGGATACGTCTCGCTGTAGGTCTTTGTGGACTTGACCATCTCCACGCTGATCGTCTCGCGCAGGTCGAGTCCGCGCCAGAAGAAGCTCATCGCGTGGCAGCCGATGTCGCCCAGGGCCCCCGTGCCGAAATCATGCCAGCCGCGCCAGACGAAACGATGGTAGACATTGCGCTTGAACGGACGCTTCGGCGCAATGCCCAGCCAGAGGTTCCAGTCGAGCGCGTCCGGAATGACATCGCTGCCTTCAGGACGATCCAACCCCTGCGGCCAGATCGGACGATCCGTCGTCACGTGGATTTCGGAAATCTCGCCCAGCACCCCGCTCTGCAGGACTTCCACATTGCGGCGCTGATAGTCCGACCCGTTGCCGTTGTTGCCCATCTGCGTCACGACACCGCAGGCCTTCGCCACATCGCGGAACCGCTCGGCCTCCCACCAGGTGCGAACGAGCGGCTTCTCCACATACACATGGCAGCCATGTTCCATCGCCGCAATGGCGCAGGTGGCGTGCATGTGGTCCGGCGTCGACACCACAACCGCATCGAGATTCTTCTCCTCGTCGAGCATCCGGCGCCAGTCCTGATAGCGACGCACCTTCGGGAACTTCGGCGCCACATGCTTGGCTGCCCCGTCAAGCGCCCCGAGATCGACGTCGCACAACGCCACGATGTTCTCGCCCAGCTTGTAGAACTCATTCAAGTTGGCGCCCCCGCGTCCACCGGAACCGATGAAGCCCATGCGGATCTTCTCGCCCGGCTTGCGGAACGTCGCCTTGCGCGAAATGACGACCGGCGCCGACGTTTCGCCACAATCCGGCACCCCCAGGCACCCTGTGCAGCAGAAACCGGCAGCAAGTGCGCCCGTACCAATGAAATCACGTCTGTTCAACATTTTCGGTTCTCCTTCTTTGGCTCAAAATCATCATTCGCACATCGACAGCGCCAACACGGCAAAGGCCGTCGCCAACACGGGATCGCCTTCCCAGAAGCGGTTGTTCTCATTCACCCAGCTGCCATCTTCACGCTGCAGCTTCACGAGCTTCGCCACGAGTTCGTCCTTCCAGTTCACCTTCCGGCCATTCGGCTGCTCCAGCACTTCGACGCCGGCCACGCTCAGGGCGCGCGCGAGGATGTCGTAGTAGTAGTAGAGTCCCTGATTGCCCATGCCTGGATTTTCATCCACGGTCCAGAACTTCGTGCAGTAGTCGAGCGCGCTCTTCACCCGCATGTCGCTGCGCGTCAACTTGGCATGGCACATCGACAGCACGGCGGCGTAGCTCATCGAACCGTAGGCGCGCAACTGGACGCGTCCCGCCTGGTTGGTCGACGTACCGGCCTGCGGCGTACGCGCATTGTACGCGACACCGCCCGCACGCTCGCCCTCCGACTCCTGCAGCCGCGTCACGAACTTGATGGCCTGCTCCCAATTGAGGTCCGCACGCTTCTGCCCTTTCGGACGCAAATCCTCCACGCCTTCCGTCCGCCGCATCGCGTCAAGCGCATACGAGGTGTTCGACAGATCCGCCATCCGACGGCGCGAGGCGCGATCATAGCCAAAGCCGCCCGCCATCGTATCATCGCCCGTCAGCTGACTGCCCGCGATGTAGGTTCGCGCATCAAGAATCGCCTTGGTGGGGGCGTGTCCGCTCTCGAAGAGCGCACTCACGCACACGCTGGTGTTGTAATTGCCAAGGCCCGATCCGCCGCGGCCCGGTTTCGGCACGTAGAAACCGCCATCCGGACGCTGCGTCTTCAGCACGAATGCGGCGGCCTTCTTCGCACCCTCTGTGCGGCCCTCGCCGCCACGGACCATCGCCCACAGAGGCAGCGCCGTCAACGCGGGCATCTGCGGATCGCTGAAGTGACCGTCTTCGGCCTGCTGCGCCGCAAGATACTTCACACCCTTGGCCACCGCCGCGGCTATGTCCTCCTTGCGCCCGGCAAAAGCCACACATCCCACTACCATCAGGCAGGCAACGATCGTCTTTTTCATTTGATCTCCATTCTAACGTTTTACTTCTCGCTTCGCTCTTTGAGAATCACCTGCTTGTCGCGGATTGCCATCTCGAAGCCCGCCTGGTCGGCAACTTGCCGTATCGCCTCGTAGAACGAAAGCTTGCGCACCGCAATGACGGGAAGCGGACGCGTCTTGTAGTCCTCGCTCTTCGCCTCCACAACGATTTCAAGCGGCGAATTACTATCATCAAAGGAGTTACTCGTCAGAGACCTCTCTTTGAAAAACTTGATGGCATCTTGAAGTGTTGCGGGCGGAGAGAAATCGATCGTGTCAATTTCAGCATCTTCTAAACACATCCGAAGGAAGCATTCATGAGCCGCCCGTTTTTGTCGAGCTGTCACAAAAGTTGTCGACGGGAGGATGGCGCCTGCAAAGAGCAGGAACAAGACCACGAGGTCGACCACCACCCATTTCGTCACCTTGTCCCGGAACAGTCCGATTCCCCCGCCGATGGCCAATCCAAGCAGCAGAGGGCCAAATAGCGCCCCCCACTCAGCGACGAAAACGAAAATTCCGAAAAGTCCGCCGAGCGCGACTAGGAGCAACGCCCCTAGACGCACGAGACGCAGCACGGCGGACAATATGGTCGACAAGATCCTCACACGTTAGAGGTCGTTGGCCTGGTAGTACGCACGCGGATCCAGTTCGCGGCCCATGAAGGACCGGAAGAGTCGCATCGGGTCGGCGCTACCACCGCGGATGAGGAAGGTGTCGTGGAACTTCTTCGCGAGCTGGGGATCCCAGACATTCGGGCTAGCCGAGAACTTCGAGAAGAGATCGCAGTCCATGACTTCCGCCCAGATGTAGGTGTAGTAGCCCGCGCAGTAGCCCGAGTTGCAGAAGATGTGCTTGAAGTACGACGTACGATGGCGCGGCACGACCACCGACGGGAAGCCCGCTTCGCGCATCACCTTCTCTTCGAACGCCTTGACGTCGATGCCCTCGACGCTCTTCAGCTCATGCCAGCACATGTCCAGCACCGACGAGGCGCAGAGCTGGGCGACCAGCATCGGATGGTTGAACTTGCGCGCCGCAAGGATCTTTTCAACGAGTTCGCGCGGAATGGACTTACCCGTGCGCTGGTCGATGGCGTACTGCGCAAGCAGCTCAGGCTGCAGGGCCCAGTTCTCATTGAACTGTGAGAAGATTTCGTTGTAGTCCGACTTGCCGCCCGTACCCGCAACCGAAACATAGTGGCACTTCGAGAGCAGTCCGTGCAGCGCATGGCCGAATTCGTGGAAGACCGTCTGCACGTCGTCGATCGTGAGCGTGTCGCCCATGTTGCAGACGTTGTAGATGATCGGACGCACATCCTTGCCATTGGCGTCGACATGCTGCTCGAGGAGCTCGCTCATCCACGCACCGCTGTTCTTGGTCGCACGGGCCTTGTAGTCCGTCACGAACACGCCCACGAACGTACCGTCTTTGTATGTGACCCGATAGGCGGCCGTCTCGCCCGGATGGTGCGACGGCACGTTCGGAATCGGCTCCATCTTCACGCCGTAGAGGCGCTCCGCCGCGAGAAACACGCCCTTCACGACGTTCGAGAGCGTGAAGTAGGGCTTGAGCTGCTGCTCGTCGAAGGCGAACTTGACGCGACGCACGCGCTCCGCATAGTAGTAGTAGTCCCACGCTTCGAGCTTGGATCCCGCCGGCAGCTTGCCTGCGGCGATGTCGCGGTCCATCTCCTTCTGGAACTCGACCGAGTCGCGCTTCACGCCGGTGATCGTCGCCTTGACGATCGGCGCGAGGAAGTCGTCCGCCGTCTTCGCGTTCTTCGCCATGCGCGGTTCGATGAAGTAGTCCGCCGGCGACGCATAGCCGAGCATCTTCGTGCGCTCGATGCGCAGCTTCAGGAGCTCGAGGGCGAGGGCGCGCGTATCGTTCGCGTCGCCTTCGCTGCACCGCGCATTGTACACCCGGTAGATCGCCTCGCGCTTCGCACGATCGTCTTCCGAGGACATCACATCGTAGTAGCGCGCCACGTTGAAGCCGAAGCGCTTCTGGAAGGCGTTGTTGGCGGCCAGCACGCGGTTGGCGAACTCGAGCGACAGCTCCGAAAGGCGCTCGTCGAGCTGCTTCATCTTCTTCTGGCCGGCCTCGTCGAGCAAGGCACCCGAACGGACAAAGGATTTGTAGCGACGATCGAGCACGATGCGCTCTTCTTCCGTCAGCTTCGACTGGTCCGCATTGTACACGGCGGCGATGCGCGCGAAGAGCTTCTTGTTGGCGACGTACTTGGCGTCATGCGCCGCAAACAGCGGGATCACCGACTTGCTGACCTTCATCAACTCGTCAGTACGCTCCGTGCCGGAGATCAGGCTGAAGGCGCAGCAGATACGGCTGAGCAGACGTCCCGAACGGTCAAGCGCGGCAATGGTGTTCGCGAAAGTCGGCGCCTCGGGATTGGCGGCGATGGCGTCGAATTCGGCGTCTTCGGCGGCAATGGCCGCTTCAACCGCAGCCTTGTAGTCCTTGAGTTGGAGTCGCTCATACGGCGGCAGCCCATAGGGCGTATCCCACTTTTCAAGCCAAGCGTTGCCCGCCTGGGCCTGCATCACCAAAGAAAACGAACACGCGACAGCTACAGCGAGTGCGCGTACAGTGTTAGTGCTTTTGTTTTTCATAAGGATTATTATACCACAACCAGCGGCAACCGCCTACTAAAGATGTGATTTTTTCCGTTCTGTTTCTCGGGGAACTCGACGAATCGGTCCGATCTGGTCCAGCGGAAACAACAAGGCGCTCATCATGTACTGCCGGGTGCCTGTTTTTTGTGGCTCTTCGGGCATAAGTGTGGGTCTGTCTAGCAGCGGGACCTTCCCATTTTGTACGCAGATGCCTTCGGCATACGCAATTTTGGCGAAATCCGATCCGGCTACGACGCCCGCGCCAGAGGAAATTCCATGGCAGTTATTGACCATCCATTTTTGCGCGGGCTCCGGCGGAATGGCATTTCCCCAAGATGTCCGTGTCGTCAGTCCCCTTAAGGAGTACGCGATCGATTCCTCCGCCTAAAGGTACCAGCCCTCCAACGCTCAAACTTGCCGAAAACCGTTTGTGGGGGGATGCGCCTTAGAGCGAAGCTCTAAGGGAAGGTTGCGAAGCAACGGCGAAGCCGCCCGCAAGGGCCCGCGCCCTCGCCGCAAATGAGGTTCTCCGTCTTGTCA
>JAZUGW010000016.1:0-20574 GCA_045641465.1 Kiritimatiellia bacterium
ACCGCCGCCATCGTTCTTTCCCCGACACCTTCCACTAGTATAGCAAATGCCCCCCACCCAACCAACACAGCCCAGACACAAAACCAGGCCCGACGAATGAAATCCGTCGCCCCTGTCCTACACCCATTCACCGTCGCACCAGACACCAACTAGCGCACGTAGAGGATGAAACCGATGCGGGAAATTTTCACGCCTCTTTCATCGGCCTTCGCCAATGCGCCTTGTGCATATCGGCCCGAAACCTTGAAGGTCAGCGTATCGAGGTTCTCCGGCACGCCCGCCGTACCCCATTCGACGACGTACGTCCACTCGCTGGAAATCTTGCGCGCTCCCATATCGACCGTCACTAGCGCATTCGTCGCAAAAGAGGTCTTGTGCGTTCCGTTATCGACATTCGCGCTTGTTGCAGACCATACGTCGGTCTGTTCTGCGAGGTTGAGGATCGAACCGTTCTGCATCTCCACATTGTGGAACTTCGGCGAAAGAGGCGTGAAGGTGCCGAACACGCGCACCTTGTGCGTGCCATAGGCGTTCTTCGTTCCCGAACGCGGCTCCCGTACCCAACGGTAGATGAAGTCATGGGCATCCACATCCACTTCAAGCGTGAGCACGCAGTCGATGTCGAAATCGGCCAGAGCGCCCCGCACCGAGGTGCGGTTATTGTACATGAACCCGTCCACCATCTTGAACGTGCCGGGCGTCAGGTCCGTATTGCAGAGGAAGAAGTCGAGCGGCGCGTCAACCGTGAGCATATGACCGCCGAGATCGAGCGTCGTCACCGAGTAGCTGGGGCCGATCAAGCCCATGCGATACGGCGCGTAGATCGACGAATCGGCCGTGAGGCGGATGCGGGAAATCTGCGCAAGCCCGTTTCCGACATCTTTCACCGTATTGGCGAGCGTACCGCCGTTGAGGACGAATTCATACACGCCAATCGCGACGCCATTGATATCGAACGTGGCGCCTTCGTCGATGGTCACGCTCGTCCCGTACGCGCCACAACATCCGCCCCAGGAAGTACCATACATTTTACCGGCCGCCACTTCCGTGCCACCGCAATAGCCGTGATCCGACCGCTGCATCGTCAAGGTGCCCGCACCGTCCTTCACAACCTTCAACGCTCCGTTCACAATGACGGACGACCAGGCGTAGGTGCCGCCTTCCGGCACATCGATGTGGAGTTCACCCCAAGCGGCAGGGGTAGACTCGGCAACATTTGCAACGCCGTAGAATCGGCCGGTTCCGTTATTCGGATAGAACGTCTGACTCTGCAAGTCCCACAAGCCCGCCGCTCCGTCCGACACGCGTCGCCGCGGCACGAAGTCACGCATCAACGTCTCCCCTTCGTAGATTTTGAACGAATAGAGCTTCATCCGGCACCAGGATCCATCGGCTTTCACCGATCCCGCACCCGTTCCCGTATTCAGATTGAAGATGAAAAGGTCATTGGCACCGGCATCGGGCGTACCGCCCGTTGTAATGCCGCCCGTTTTGGAAGGATCGTCGAGGCGGTACCAACTCGCCTGGCGCCCCGAACAGGTGAGCGCGATCTTCGTATCGTAGGGAATCGTATCGGTAAAGGTCTCCTCGCCCGTTCGATTGTAGACGGAGGCGTTACCCGTCTTTCCGGACTTCGCGAAGAAGACGAACGCACTCGTTTGGAACGTCGTATCGCGCGCGCCGAAAATGCCCGCCCAGACGCCGGGCTGTACGCTACCGGCATTGACCACACACTCGATGCGCGTGGCCGCCGTATGCCGATAACCCGTATTGATGTATTCCGCCCCCGTCGATTCGATGTAGTCGAGGGGCTGGTATTCGGCAGAAGTATCGGTAATCTTGCCCCCGCCCACGACGTGGCCCACATAGAGCTTGTGGCCGCGCAGATCGACCGTCATTCCCTCCTGCACCGTCAAGTCGCCAAGGCCGCGCCAATCGCAATCGCCCGTGAGCGTTACGGGGCCGACCGTCGTAAACGCCTTGACCGCGAGCGCCTGGGCAGCCGGCACGCTGAACCTCGTCGCGCCCGAAAGATGCACCGTGGTATGAGCCGTTGGAATCACGTTCTCGAGCGGCTCTTCCAAGGCGTTAAGGCAGTCCCAGTTCGCCGGATCGCGCACGTTCGTGGGATCTTCGCCTTCCCCCGACCACGTGGCGAAGAACGGTTCCGCAAGATCGGCGAAGGTGAGAACGATCGTCTTCCCCTCGTTCTCAAGCGTCTTCGTGTAACGCGGCGTATCGGACGCATCATCCTTCACTTCCACAAAGTCAAGTACGCTCTTCCCCGCCGGAACAACGAACCCTTCCGCCATCACCCGCGCCTGCGCAGAACCGACAGACGAAACATCGACCACAAGCTTTGCACCCTCCGCAAGCGTGAGCGTACCCAGCGTTGCGGGTGTCGTTTCCGTGGGCGTGACCTGCAGCACCGCATTCGGCGCGAGCGACACCGCCTTCGGCGCGAAGCCCGCAGGATACACCACCCGCACGCCCTCTTCCACCTTGAGGCCGCCCGTGTAGGCCGCCGTCACCACATTCGTCAAGATGCCGCCCGTCCCCGTGACCGTAATACCGCCCACGCCCGTAAACGGAATATCGCACGAAACCTTGTATCCGGCCGTGTCGATGAGCAAACCGCCCGCACCGATCGTGTAGTTCTTCGGGTAACTATCCGCACTCGCAAACGCCGTCATGAACGGCACGCCCGCATACGAATCCTGCACGGCATGGATGCGCGCGCCGTCGCACACGAGCGTCTGCGTGCAATATCCCCAGCATTTGAGCATCTTCACATAGAGGTCGCCGCCCGTGAGGCGAATCGTTCCCTTGCCAACCGCCGAGGTCGAACCACCCAAGTAGAAGTAGGCGATGCGCATCGTGCCGCTTTCAAGGTCAACCTCAGCCGTGCCGGCACCGCCATTCAAATCATTATAGACCGTTGCAAGCGAAAGATCCCAATCCACCACCACTTCGCCGCCCACGACCTTCAGAAAGCCCGTCGACATGGGGTTCGTGCCCGTGGCGATGCGAAGGCAGCCAAAGGGTGGTAATTCCGGCCCGCGAAGGGCATGCAACACGCCGCCCGCCACAACCACGCGTCCCGTCGTTGCATTATCCGGCGTAATGAAGTTGCAGGTATTCGACGCATTGCCGCGCAACGTCACCGTGCCACACCCCGGATCGAGGTAAAGCGTACTTTCATTACGCGGCCAAGGGTTGTAATATCCTACCGTCAGTCGACCACCACCGGCATTGGTGAGATTCAAATTGAACCCCTCGCCGAGATGGACGTCAGAGCCCGTACCGATATTGAACGCACCCGATTCATTCAGCGTACCGTTCTTGTAGGTGATCGTGCGCCCTCGCCCGTTATCCGTGGAGGGGAGGATGGAGCCCGTAACCGTGTGACCGCCCAAGTCAACCGTGCCTTCGACCATAGTCAGCGCCCCCGTAATCGCCGCACTACCCAAAACGAGCGTACCTGGACCATACTTGGAAAGTGCATTCGCCGTAAAACCGCCATTCAAAACGAGCGTCGAATTTTCAGCCGTATAGATGCCGGCATTGGCGTTCGCAAAGGAAAGAGAGGGCGTAACCGTCTGCGTCTCCTCGCTCTGCGTACCGATGACAATCCCATGCCCGGCGAGCGTGAGCGCCTGACCGTTCACGGTAAACGCCCCCGCCGTGGGCGTGAAAGCGGCATAGAGATAGGACCCCGCGCCGGGCGTATCATCGCCACCGGCCGTAGCCGAATAGATTAGGCCATCCGAAGGCGAAGCGCCCACATCGAGATAGATTGTTCCGTTATCGAGAACAAACGTGCCGAGCGGCGACCGGAGAAGATGCGCCACCGCGTAGGCGCTCGTATTGCCACACCCCGCGATAATCGGATAGCGCCCCGTCGCGCCCGCCGGCAGCGAGAGCGAAACCGGCGTCGGGGCCTTGATCGTGAGCGCGCCCCCCACCGTGAGGAGCGGCGTGGAGGCATTCGCCGTACCAAGCGCCAGCGCACCGCCCGCGAATTCAAGATTGTAGGTCAGCTCCGATTCGGCAAAGGAGAACGCGCCCGCCCCCATGAGGCGCAACGTGCCCGTGCCCGTCATCGGAGGAATCGTCTGATTGAAGGCGTTGTTGTCAAAGGTTGACGTCGTTTTGTCAACGACGTCGATCGTACGCCCTTCCGTATCGGCGTAGGCCCGATCCGCATAGAAGACATTCGCCGCGGCAGCCTTCAACGTACCGCCCTTCAACTGGAAGATCTGCTTGTTGTAGGCACGGAAATCAATCGACCGTGCCGTGAGCGTTCCGTTGGCCAGGTAAATCTCCGTCGAGCCTGAATTGTCGGTATCCGCACCGACAAAAAGCGTTCCCACCGTCAACGCTCCGCCGTTCACGTTGATGATGCCGCGCCCCGTCGAACCGTTGTTGTTGTTCCACCACGTACACGTCCACAATTGTTCGTCAACCGTCACCGAACCTGAATTGATGGTGAGCGTCGCGGTCTGGTTGTTGGCGTTGGCGGATATTTTGAGAAAGCCCGACCCCTTCGCACGACTGCACCAGAACGTTCCGCCATTCACATTCAACGTCGCGGCCTGGTTGTCACGGTCCACCCCGATATAGTTGCAAGTACTGCTCTGGTTGCCCCCGCAGATAATGGTGGCACCCGCATTGAGATTGACGGTTCCCTGGTTGATGCAAACACGATCCGTCGAATTGATCTGCGTTGCCGCGTCAAGTGTGACCGTACCACCCTTCGTGTCAAACCCATAACAACTCGCCTGTGCCGGCACGGTAAGTGCCAACGTCCCCATCAGGGTCAACAACTTCTTCATTATTTTCATAATCCCCACCTCCGTTGTTTTAACTATCTGTATTATACTCTTTCGTTTCCGCACCCGTCAATGAGAAATAAACTCCAGTAGAGAAATCAGTTGTTGCGCCGGTTCGCGGATTCTGATACAATGAAAATATGAAAATACGGATGTTGACATTTGTCGTCCTCGCGTGTTCGCTCGTCACGGCGGCCGGGACGCCTGTTCGTCTGACCGAATCTGCTGCGGCGACCGGTCCGGCCTATAATTCATGGCCGATGATCCAGGCGATCGGCACGAAGCTCGTCTGCTGCTACACGCGCGGGAAAGCCCACAATATCAGCGAAGGCGTCCGCGGTGTCTTCGCTCGCACCTCGACAGACAGCGGACGAACCTGGTCGCCCGAAGTGACCGTCGTCAACGACCCCGACTACGGTGAAGTGACGATCGGGAAAGGCCTCGCGTCAGACGGTGCCCTGCTCCTGTGGGTACGCTGCTACGGTGGACGCACCCCGCACCACGATCTCTAGCTCCCGAGAGGAGAATTTGGTATAATTTTCCGCGAATAGGAAAATCGATGAAATCGTTAACATTCATACTCTCATCGATCGCCGCCTGGGCGGCGATTCCCGCGTTGGCCGCCACAGTTCCCGCCAGCGTGCCGAACCGACTTGTGCAAGGCGGACGGGAGGCAGCCGGCGCCGCCACGCGACGCGGACCGATCGTCCTCACGGAGATCCACGCCCAACCGGCGGCGAGATCCGACGGACGCGACGTGCGATTCGTCGAACTCTACAACTCCAACCCCTTCTCGCAGGACATGGGCGGCTGGAAGCTGTCGGGCGATCTCAACTATACCTTTCCGCCCGGCTACAAGATGCCCGGCTGTTCCTACATCGTCATCGCGCCGTCTCCGCGCGACGTCGAATCAGTCTACGGCCTCACCGGTGTTCTCGGCGCGACCGACGGCGGTGCCTTTTCCTACACCGCCGAACTGTCGCTGAACGACGAACTCGGCGCCGAACTCTTCAGTATCAAGATCAAGGACGCCGATCCGTGGCCGGGCGGTATCGCCGGCACGGGACATTCCCTCGTTCTCACCCGTCCGTCGCGGGGACAGACCCGCCCCGCTGCGTGGTCGCGTTCCGCCCAATCCGGCGGCTCCCCGGGACGTGCCGACCCGTCCGCCCCGACAACCTACGCGACAATTCTCATCAACGAACTCATCCCCCATGATCCCGCAACCGGCACGGGTGCGATCGAACTCATCAACATCGGCGCGTCCACCGTCTCCCTCGCCGGATGTCGACTCGTCTCGCAACAGCGCAACGCCGACTACACCTTCCCCGCCGGGACGACACTCGCCGCCCACGCCATTCTCGCCGTCGACGAGACGACACTCGGATTCGCGATTTCCGGCAACAAGGACGAGATTCTCCTGCGCGCCCCCTCTGTCGGAGGCGATGCGATCATCGATGCGGTCCGTCTGCCAGCCGTGCCGCTCGCAGGCGCATACGGACGCACCCCGGACGGTGCCGCCGCCTTCACCCATCTCGCCGCGCCGACACCCGGCGAACGGAATGCGTCCCGCGCCCTTCCGCCCGTCGTACTCAACGAAATCATGTACCATCCGCTCGACGAAAACAAGGAACACGAATATGTCGAACTCTTCAACACAACCGACACCGACATCGATCTCACCGGATGGGTCCTCTCGGGCGACATCGACTACGAATGTACCGAAACGATCCCCGCAAAAGGCCACCTCGTCATCGCCAACAAGCGCAGTGCGTTTCGCACGCTCTACCCGGACTTCACAGGCCTCCTCGGCGCCGACGGCTTTACCGGTTCGCTGCCGAACGCGTCGGGGACACTCCGTCTGCGTCGTCCGACGGCCGTCTGGGACGCGACGACATCTGCCACTGTCTCGAGCCTCGTGATTCAGGAAGAGGTCGTCTACCAAGACGGCGGCGCCTGGCCGGAACTCGCAGACGGCGGCGGCAGTTCGCTCGAACGTGTCGATCCGCGCAGCGATCCGCACCTCGCCGGCAGCTGGGCCGCAAGCGATGAAACGAAGACCTGCGGCTGGAAGACGCTTGAATTCACCGGTGCCATCGAATACGGACGCGCCGATGACAGTTACGGAGACCCCACCCAGGTGGAACTGGGACTCTTCGATGCCGGTGAATGTCTGATCGACTCCGTGGTGCTCAAGTCCGCCACGGGATCCAACCTCGTCAACAACCCGTCCTTTGAGAGCAGCAACACCACTTGGAAATTCCTCGGCACCCATCAGGACTCCGCCATTGAAAACGCCACCGACGCCGACAATGGCACCAAAGTGCTGCACCTGCGAACGTCGGGCCGCCTCCACACCGGCGGCAACGGCATCCGCGGCACGTTATGGTCGCAGCTGCCGAAGTCCGGCATCGGTACCATCTCGATGCGCGTCCGCTGGCTCGCCGGTTCGCCCGACGCGCTCATGCGCGCGCGTGGCAACTGGATCGAGGCCTGCGGCGACATCACAACCACCCATGCCTTCGGTACGCCGGGTCGCACCAACAGCCGCGCCGTCGCCAATGCCGCACCGGCCATCGCCGAGGTGACGCACGAACCGCTGCTTCCGGCAAACGGACAACCCGTTACCGTCTATGCGCGCGTCGCAGATCCCGACGGTGTCGCCTCCGTCAATCTCATCTGGCACCTTGACGGCGTCAGCTCGTCCACCACCATCCCGATGAGTCCCTGTGAAGCCGGTTGGTATGCGGCCAGCATCCCCGCGGCCGCCAACGACTCACTCGTCGCCTTCCAGGTCACCGCGACCGACAGCGCCACTGCTGCCCGCACTTCGACCTATCCGGCCGACACACGGCGCGAATGCCTCGTACGCTGGAACGAACCCCACACGTCGAACACATTCGGCGTCTACCGTTTCTGGGTGACGGCCGCCAATCTCGCCATCTGGCAGAATCGCAGTCAGGACAGCAACTACTCCATTCCCTGCACATTCGTCTACGGAAACGACCGCGTGGTCTACGGTGCCGGCATCCAGTACGGCGGTTCGCCCTTCCACTGCAAGGGATTCAGCCGTCCCATCAACAACGGTTTCATCGACTACAAGCTTGACTTCCCCAAGGACGACCAGATTCTGGACGACGACGGTCTTGTCCTCGCCTGTGCCGGCAACCCGGGGTCCGGCGAAGACCCCACTGTATTCAAGGAACAATTCTGCTACGCGTTGGCCAAGCGTCTGGGTCAGCCCGCCGTCTACCGTCGCGTGGTCCACCTCTACGCCAACGGACAGGTCCAGAACGCGCAGGGCGTAGTTGAAGACACTGAAAAGCCCAATAGTTCGATGATCAGCCACTGGTTTCCCACGAAGACCGACGGACGGCTCTATAAATGCGACGACTGGTTCGAATACAACCCCAACGATTTCGGCGATTTCAGGTACCAGCGCGGCGGCAAGGAAATCGGCGCCACCCTCGAATCGTTCACCACCACCGAGGGCAACGGCGATCCGGCCTTCGGCACCTTCTACAAGAAGGCCCGCTACCGCTGGCACTGGCTCCCGCGCGCGGCCGCCAATTTCCAGGCCAACGACTACCAGGACTTCTACACGCTGATCCACGCCTTCAACGACTTTTCGAATCCCGCCTATGTGCGCAACCTCGCCACTGTAGCCGACACCGATGCGTTCCTTGCCATCTCGGCGTTGCACGTGTACGTGGGGAACTACGACTCCTATGGAAACGAACGCGGCAAGAACGCCTATATCTACAACGGCAACCGCGGCTGGGCGCTGCTGGCCTGGGACATCGACACCAGCTTCGGTGCGCCCAACACCCGGGACACCAGTATGAGCAACATCGTCGATCCCCAGTCCTCGTCATTGAAGGTGATCGATCCGAGTTTGAAAACCATGCTCGCCACCCCCGCACACGCGCGCGGCTACTGGCGGAAATTCATCGCACTCGTCGAAGCCTGCACGGCGGATTCGGAAGATCTCGTGAACTACCGTGAACGTTATGACGCCCTCCGTGCCGATGGCGTGACCATGAGCGGTTTCACGACCGTCGCCAACAACATCCAGACGCGGCGCGCCAATGTACTGAACCAGATCAACGCCGCCAACGCCGCCGGTTTCACGCTCACCTCGCCCACCGTGAGCGACAAGAACCAATTCACCCTCACTGGCGAAGCGCCATTTGAAGTGGCCACGATCACCTGCAACGGGAAACCCCTCGACGTCACCTGGACGAGCGTGCGGACCTGGAGTGCACCATACACGCTCACAGATCGAACCAAGACGATCACCTTGAATGCCCTACGCGAAGACGGTCGGATTTTCAAGACCATCACCACCACGCTCACCTACTCCGGTCCGCCGTTGGATGCCATCAACGACCACCTCGCCATCGCGTCCATCCTCACACACCCTGTGCAGACGGGAGGGTCCTATTTTGAAATCTACAACAGTTCGACGAACACCAGCTTCGACCTCGGCGGTGTCTACACCACCGGCTCGGCGGCCTTCACCTTCCCGGACGGTTTCATCCTCGCTCCTCGTACAAGTGCCGTCGTGGTCGAGGATTCCGCCGTCTTTTCCACCTTGTATGGTAACCGCGCCCTCGTCGCAGGGACCTTTTCCGGCAGTCTCCCAGACATCGGCTCGCTCGACCTCCGTCGTCCGGCCAAAGGCCTGGAACTCGTTGAAAGCACGCTCGACCACGTCGAATGGGGTGGAGAAGGTTGGCCGAGTACCGACGAAGGTGAAGCCCTGACGCTGATTTCCCCCACACTCGACAACGCGCAACCAGTCTGCTGGCGCGCGGCCGGCACGCGCGATGTTCACCTGGGGACGCGTACCCTCCTGCCGCTCGACCAATTCTGGCACTACTTGACCACGAAACCCGCCGACAACTGGAAGTCCGCGAGCTTCAACGATGCGGCCTGGCCCTCTGGGGCGGGTCCGCTGGGGCACGATCCCGACGCTCCCAACTGGTCTATCCACTTCGGCACCGACGTCCAGCTCGACAGCCAACGCGCCACTTACTATTTCCGGACCCAGTTCAACTACACGCCGCCGGACGAATCGAGCAGCGTCCATACCGACAACGTCTTCCCCGATCTGCCGGCGGCGACCCTCGCCGCTCGCTGTCCCGACGGCAACTATCTCGTCCATCGCTGGAGTTTCAACGGCGACCTGCTCGACACCGTGGGCGGACAGAACGCCACCCGCCAAGGTTCGGTGAAACCGACATTCAACACCGCCAACACGGCAATCACCTGCGCCGGCGGCAGCAAGGGGCGCTCTTGGATTGACCTGGGATCGAACATCCTGCCGCGTGACAACACGCCCGTCACACTGGAGATCTGGGCCACCCAGAATTCGGTCCAGAACTGGGGACGCGTCTTCGACATAGGCAATTCCGAGAGCGACTACATCCTCATCGCCTGGACCTCTGGCACCGCGCTCAACAAAGAGGCGATGTGCATCAAGAAAGTCGGTGGCGACATCAGCGGCTACCTTGCCCCCTTCACCCTCGGCACCGAATTCCACATTTCCGTCGTGTTCCTGCCCAAGGCGAACGGTTCGTGGGCGGTGACGTTCCGCAAGAAAGACGCCACCACCGGCGCCACACTCGGCGAATACACGATGAACATCTCCAGCGGCTGGTCGCTCGCCGTCCAGGGGCAGAACAACTGCTGGCTCGCACACTCCCAATACAACGACAACGATGCGGCCGCCACCTACAACGAAGTACGCGTATGGAACGCCGCCCTCTCCGACGCCCAGCTCACCGACAACGCGAAGCTGGGTCCGGACAAACTTCCAACGATCATCAACGATGTCGGCACGGGCACAGGCATCCGCGACACCATCAACGTGCGGTACATGGTCGACGACTGTGCGGCGCTCTACCTCAACGGCGTCGAACTCCACCGCTCGGCACGTACACCGGCCGGCGCGCTCGACGACGCTTCGTTGGCCACCACCCATACTCCGCAGGAACTTGAAGGCACCTTCACCGAATCCTTTGAGCTAAATCCCTCGCTTCTGCGCGCCGGTTCCAACACCCTCGCAGTGGAAGTGCACCAGAATGTCGTGACCAGTTCGGACATCGCCTGGGCCATCGAAATCAACGCGACGAGCATCCTCTCCAGCACCTTGCCGCCTGGCCGCTACCAGCCCGCCGCCACAATCCCCGACGGACTTCCCGCCTTCGTACCGACCATCCCGACGCCCCCCGAGCACGGGTTCAACGACATCCGCCTCAACGAATTCATGGCGCAGAACGCGCTCTTCACGAATCCCCTCACAAGTGCGTTCGACGATTGGTTCGAACTCTACAACAACGGCACAAACACGGTGTCGCTTGGCGGTTGGCTCGTGACCGACACGCTCAAAACGAGCGAACCGCCCACCCCGAACACGAAGGCGACAAAATCGCTTGTTCTGCCCGCAAATGTCGTGCTCGCTCCTGGCGAAACGCTCCGCATCTGGACAGGTGCCGATGGTGCGGCAACGCTCCCCTTCGATCCCGCAAACCTGCAGGCGCCGTTCGGCCTCTCGAAGAGTGCTGACGCCATCTACCTCTTCGATCCTGCGACGAATCTCGTGGACGCGATCACCTACGACACGCCCCAGAGCGACACAACGAGCCTCGGCCGCTGGCCGAACGGTACCGGCGAATGGGTCGCCTTCGCTGTACCAACCCCTGGCGCCGCCAATCATCCCACGCGATTCGAAATGCCCCTCCTCGCCGGCGCGAACGCCTTTACGCTTCGCGTGGGAACGCCGTTCACTAGCGCCCTGGCACCGGAAAATGCGTTTGCCGCAACGACCACCTTCGCACTCGTTCCTGAAACCGGTTCCTCGATTCCAAACGGCCTCTCCGTCAATTCGTCCACGGGAACGCTGAATTGGACACCTTCCGGTCCGCTCGCCTCGGGAGTCTACTTCCTGAACCTCTGTCCTGTCGCGGACGGCGAGGCGATCGACGCCCTGCCGATCGCCTTCACGGTCCTCCCGCCCGTTTCAGACGTGCTCATCGCCGTAGGTCTTGAAGCGAATGCGCTCGCCACCACGCAAACGCTCCATCTCACCTGGCAGGGCCAACCCAATGCCACCTACACCGTCGAATGGTGCGACGATCTCACAACGGCGAACTGGCAACCCTTCCCCGAAGCCGCCAACCTCCAAGGCCCGATCGGTCCCCAGTCGATCCTCCTCGACCTCACCAAACTCGGTCCCAGAAGACCCCAGGCCTTCTTCCGAGTCAAAGAGACAAAGTGACATCCTGCAAAGGATTGAATTAAATCGCGACAATTTTTGTGAACGAACCCGAATGGGAGTTTTTATATGACAGACGAACGGATTATGCGAGATCTGCAGGCTGATCTTCTCGCGCGGATCAAGGCCGGAGAGAAGTGCGGGCCGTTCGAGGCGGCGATTTACGATCGAAATGGAACGTGTATCGCCACGGCGACCAATTCCGTCGAGTTGAACAACTGCAGTCACAACCATGCGGAGATGAACGTCATCCGCATCGTGGAGGAGAAGTTCGGCACCTGGAATCTCGCGCCGCGCAATCTCGTGCTCTACACGACGAGCGAACCGTGCATGGTGTGCATGGGCGGCATCCTCTGGAGCGGAATCCGCAAGGTCGTCTACGGCGTACCATCAGATCGCGTCGAGGCGATCACCGGATTCGACGAAGGTTTCAAACCGGATTGGAAGAACGAATTCAACCAGCGCGGAATCGAAGTTGTCGGACCGATCGCGGTCGAAGAAGGCGAAGCCGTCCACCGCGAATATGTCCGCCGAGGCAACAAAGTCTATGTGCCCGACCGCCGGGCGCGATGACGGCGCACGAACGAGGCGTGCGCCGTCATCCCACTTACCGTACGTACAAGGTGAGGCCCTTGCGTCCCACGTAGAGGGTTCCGTTTCTGAGGAATACCATCAGCTCGGTGTGCTCTTCGCCGTTCATCGTGACACGCCAGTTCTTCACCGAACCGGAGAGATTGCCGGTCGCGAACGGCACGGCGAACTCGCTCGGCGGATCCGCAGGCACATTGACGAGCTCAAGCTTACCCTTAGAGATCAACTGCAGCGCGGCAACCGTACCGTTCGTCGTCCAATTCGCCCGCACACCCGATGCTGCAAGCGTGGGGGGAACGACGAGTTCGGCACCCGCCGCCACGCCCACCGTACCAAGAGAAGGCGTACCCGTTAACGGCACCGAGGGCACGCCGGATGTCTTGTAAGGCGTACCGCCGTTATACCAGGTGTTGTTCGCATGGGGACCGGCGCTTAACGCCTTCTCGTCAATGGTCGCCCAGTTCACGCCATCCGCACTCGCCTCAAGCGACCAGACAGTCGGATTACGAACATAATACTTGCCGGAATCGCCTGCTGTTGCCATGTTGTAGCTCGCCACAGGGGTCGCGGCATTGGGCAGACGCATGACGACCACCAGCCAAGTCGACGGATCGGAAGGCGTGGGTGTCGTCGGAGAGCTGAAACACCATTTCGAATTCACATCCATGCTATTATCAAAGAGTTTTTCGACAACCTGCCCACTCCCGGTCTGGCCGACATTCGAAGCCCACACGCGCCCTGGTGCCAATTCTTCTAACGTGTTCACACGCGTCAGACTCAGATTCACGCGCGTTCCCTTCGCATCGTAGAGTCCGAGCTCGGAGATCTGAATCAGCGCGCCGCTCTCGAGTGCCTTGACAGAGAAGCGGAACCACTTGCAATCTTCCATGGCCGGCACCACGGCGAGACGCCCACCGTCGACTTGCACGCCACCCTCGACAGTCAGCGCACATGCACCCTGCATGGACGCCGATCCCGTACCCGTCTTGACAACCTTGCCCGCGCCCGAAACGTTGGCATTCACCGTACCGCCCGTCACACTGAGACGGCCGTCGTTGGCGAAGGCAAGTTCACCGACCGCCACGGACGTGTTCATCGCGAGGTTCACGCCGTCAACGACCAGTTTCGCATCCTCCTTCGCTCCCGTCACGTTCACCGCAGGTGTTGTGGCGCCTACCGTGAACGGCCCCACCCATGTCCTACGCGTCGTCGTGGCATTGTAGCCCGTACGCTTGTCGAGGGTGACCCAATCCGTACCGTTATTGCTCGCCAGAATCGCCCAGTCAGCAGGATCGCGACCATCAGCAGCGCTATTGGGCTTGTCGTTCGCCGTCGCCCAATTGTAGGCCGTAATCGGCTGAGGCTCGGCGTAATCGAGTTGAATGTAGATATTGCCCTTGTTCGCCGCGTATGTTCCGTTCGCACATCGCAAGTCGAGATACTTCGTATCGAGTTTCCCGTCCACGGCATTCGCCGGCGCCTCTGCTTCCGGGAACTGGTTCGGCGCACTCCCCGTATACGAGAAGCCCGAGCGCTGCTGCGTCACATCGGCCTCGCCGTCGAGGAGCTTGAATTCCGAGATCTGCATGCTGTTGCAGGTACTGCCGTAGGCGCGTAGCACCACGAAGCGGTAGTGGCGGAACGCCGGTTTCTGGCAGACGACCGTACCGCCGGCGAGTTCAAGGTTCGTTCCCAGCGTTCCGTTCATCGTGAGCGTGCCCGTGCCTTCCTTGCGGAAAAGCGCATTGGAGGGCGCCGCAAGTCCGAGCGTCGCGTCCGTATCGCCGCGACCGAAGACGAGTGTCGCCGCAGCCGCCGCATTGTTGACGACAGTCCCCACGTCATTGATGGTCTTCACCGCCACGGTCTGTCCGTTCAAATCGAGTACCGTGGACGTCATGCGCGCCGTCAAATCCTCCTTACCCGCGCCAAGTTCCGTCGCGCCTGTGAACTTCATTGAACCCGCCGTGAACGAAACTCCACCCGCAGAGACGTAGGGCGTGCCATTCGGGAATTCCCACGCGCCTGCGCCTTCCTTCGCGAGCTTGACCGTCCCGGTGAAACGGAAAGTTCCGGCATTCAAGGTCACTCCCGACGGCACTTCGACATGCAACGTGCCAGAGTCCGTCGCGTTCGCGGAGGAATCAGTAAAGGTGACGGACTTCGTGGGCGTACCCGCCAATACCACCCAGAGGTCGTGTCCCTTGAGGTCGATCACGCTTCCTTCCTCAAGCCGCGAGAGATCGAGCGCGCGCCAGTCACACGCCGCACCAAGCGAAACATTCGCCGCGAACGACTCGCAGGCGAAAGCCGCACTGGACGGACAATTGAAGGTCACCTCGCCGTCAAGCCGCACGTTCGTGTAGTACATCGGAATCGCCCCTTCCGCCACCGTGCCAGTCTGATTCGTACAGGCCCAGTTCGCCGGATTCAGGGCATTGCCATCGTCCGCCGCACCAGTCCAAACCGCCGTGAGCGGATAGTGAGAATCGCCCAGATGCACGAGGAGCGTACCATCGGCAATCGAGAGATAGTTGTTTTCCGTGAGCGCATTTCCTTCGGCATCCGTCACGGAGAGGACGATATTACGCGCCTCCTGCGCCGTTAGGCTGCCAACCGGCGCAAGGGCAAACACCTTGCCGTCACCGAGCTCGTCCCCCGTGTAGGTGAGGGCGATGGACTTGAGTCCGCGCAGACAATCGGGATCCGTCACAGCCGAGAAGTCCGCTCTGGACGTCCAACCGTCTGCATTCGCAGTCACGTTCCAGCAGTTCGTCGTGCCACCGAAACGTACCTTTGCGCCCGCGAACGAACCGTTGCCCACGAGCGAACCGCTCAAGAAGAGCGTATTGGCACCAGCCTGCACCACCGCGCCCTCGTTCGTGAACGCCCCTGCGAAGGTGAGATTCTGCACGTTCGTGACGGCGAGCGTGGCGCCCGGGGTCACTGTGAAAGCGCCGTTCACGGTTGAAGCCGCGTACTCGATATCCAACGCCACTGTTGCATTCTCCTCCACGAAGAACGGGATTCCCGCACCGATCGTCACGCCACCATGGGTCCTTACCCACGCACCATCCGCGAGCCACACGCCATTTGTGATCGTACCCTGCTCGGCGGTTTCGAAACTCATCTGCCCTTGCACGCGCAGGCGATCGAGGTTCCAGGTCACGTTCAGCGTACCAAAGTACCCGAGCCCCATATCCTTAATTGTGAGCGTATGGCCGCCCTCGATCCGGCAACCCGCGATGTCCTCGGCCGTCATCGAGCCCGCGAGCGGACGAATATCCATGCGGCCCGCGCCACCGATCGAAGCGTCCGCCGTCAGTTCGATCCGCCCGAAGTTGGGCCCGGAATACGTGGTTCCATCCGTCGTCACGCCGGAATTGTAGATGGCACCCTTTCCGTCCGGACCGTCTCCCGCAATCCTGATGATCTTGCCATGCGTCATTTCCGCGTTGTCGAGTGATGCGGCGTTACTTACGGCCGCAATGTCGAGCCGCGCGCCGTCCGCAATTTCGATCACGCCCGAGCAGTCGCCATACGGCAACGGACGCAACCCACAGATTCCGTAGCCGGAAGCGGTCGGCGTTTCAGCCACATCCATCGAATTCGGAGGATTGGACATGTCGGTACCGAGCGGGTAGGCGGCAAACGGGCCATACCCCGCCGCATCGGCCTTGGCAAGTACGAGATCGCCCTCCTGTTTCAAGGTGAGCATCACGACCTTTGAATACTCGCCGCCATCAGTGAACTGCATCTGCACGGTGGCCGTATCGGTGGCCGCGTCATACGTCCAGAAGTACCCGTTCGACTTGTTCAGATGCTTCTGCGCCGCTCCCGTCATGTAGCCTGCGCACCCAGTCACCTCACTCAGGCGCACGCGCTTCCACACCGGCTGGAACGCCTTCGTGAGCGGCACCGAGTTGTAGCACACTGGACGAATGTTCTCGGGCACATACGACGCCACTTTGACGGAGGCCGCTGGCCACGAATGCCAATCCACACCCAGCTGATAGCTTTGAATATAGCGCCAGGCCTGCACCTTCGCAATCACATCGTTCCCCGACTGCGTGAAGAGGACTTCGCTTTCCTTCGAGTAGGTGGGGTCGGAAACCTGGAACTGCACCGACGCCGTATTCCCGGCATTCGTCCAGACGAACGGCGAACAGAATGAGTAGTTCCAGCTATAGCCGTAGGCGCACCCCGCACGAACGCCGAAGACATCCGCGAGATCCGTATTCGGCCAGATTCTCACATTGCTGTCTTTCACCTGGCAGGCAATATAGGGCGCCACGCCACGCGAGGCGATCTTGAGCGTGCCTTCATTCACCTTGATGTGCTGGGTCTTATAGAGGAAGGCATCGGCAACGGCAAGTTCGCCCGCGCCGTCCTTCGTCACCCACGGCGCGATCTCGCTGACATTCGACAGCACGAGAGGGCCCTCGTTGCGAATCGGGAATGTCCAGTCGAGCGATCCGAGCCGCACCGGCACTGCAAACATCTGCGCCGCCGTCGAGAGGTTGGTCAGACCGCCCGCCACATACAGGGCCGCCTCGCCCGCATGCGTGAACGCACCCGCCTCGGCACCAGAAGTCAAAGACTGGATCGAAAGCCCCGTCATGAAGTCCATCGCGGTTGTACCACCCGCTGAGAGGTTGAAGACGAGGTTCGCACCCGCCACCGACGTAGGATCGCTTTGCCAGTTGCGTGCGGTCGACCACAGGCCGCCATCTTCGGCGGCCCCTGTCCAAACGGCTGCCCCCGCCTGCTTCGGTGCCACGACGAGCGCACCGGCATCGGACACCACGAGTTCGACCGAGAGGTTGCTCAGGATTTTCAATTTCGCAAGATCCGACGCCGAGAACCCGCCGGAAACGAGCGTAAACGGCGCATCCAGCTTCGTCAAGTCGGGGGCCGCCACTTCGAGGACGACAGGATTTTCCGCCGAAGCCGATTCGTCGAACACCACCGAGTCAACCGACAAGCAGTCGAAACCGTCAGGCGTCACGTCGAACGCGAGCTTTACGCCGCCCTTCACAGTCAACGCACCGTTCACCTTCGCCGCCAAAGGAGTCCCGTTCTGGAACGAGACACGTCCCTTCTCAATCGTGAACGCAGGATAGTTCGTCACCGCCGACACGTCAAGATCGTACCAGTCGGTCTTGACGATTTCCGTCGTCGCAACAGGAACATCCGCCTCCGCCAACACGCCTTCGTGAACGAGCATCCGCGTACCGTCCATCTCGTAGACCGCGCCGAGGAACGGGAACTCGCCCGCCACGGTAGGACGGAACACGCCCGTCACCGCATCCCACACGCCGATCTGGCCCGATGCCGCACGCGCAGGACGGAAATCGCGCTTCAGCGCAGTCGACTCGCCCACAACCTTGAAACCGTAGAGCCGCATTGTGGGGTAATAATAGTAGCCGCCATCCTCGTGAAGACCAAAAAGGCAGATGGTATTAAAACCGTCAGCCAACGCCGTCGGATCGGAAACGGACCCCGTGGTCCCATCCGCATTCGTCCAACTCGCCGTGTCGTCGTGGCAGACGACCGTCACACGCTGATCGAAGCCGAGCGTGGTTCCTACGAGCGCCGTACTCTCGACCCCCCGACAGTAGACCGGGCGGTTCGCACCTCCCAATCTGGCCATGAAGTAGGCCGCATTCTTTTTATCCGCATCCCCGCCCCCCGTACTGGCCTTATGGCGCGAACCGAACAGGACCGCGTGCGTCTGGGACTGAGACGATGAAATGTTCGCGTCCAATGTGAACTCGTCGTGCATCGCATGGACATAGCCGGTGTCGATGTACTGGCTGCTGTTCGACTGAAGATAGGGAAGAAGCAGTACCTTTTCGTCGGAGCCGTAGAAACGGTCCGTACCCTTGTTCCCATAGAACTTCTGCTCCACCCAGTCCCACAGGCCCACCTCGCCTTCGGGCGTGCGGCACGGTACGAAATCGCGCACGAGGCGGTCGCCGCTCGCGATGCGCATCCGATGGAGCGCATACGACGCATTGTAGGTACCCGTGTTGCAGGCGAAGAGCGCTAGCGTGCGATTGACGCCGCCGAACCAATGCGAGGCGTTGTAGGTGATTGCGGGCAGTGCATTCGTTGACACGTCCACCCAGCCACCGCTGTAGACCGTGATCCGGTAATCGGTATCGGCGAGAGACTTTCCGATCGTCGTACCCGCAGCATGGAACATGATGTTGTTGCTCTGCTGATTGAGCAGCGTGCGGTTGCCGGTCCAGGCGTCCTGGCCGAAGAAGACCGTCGTGTTCACATAATGCACCTGACTGAAGTGGATGTCGAGCGACATGCCGTCGAACACCTTCACCGCGGTATCGATCCACTGCTTGCCCGTGGAGGCGATCCAGTCGAGGGCCGTATAGCCCGCCGGGAGAGACCGCGCGCCAACCGTGAGCTGAAGGCCCGTCGCCGTTGTCACGAGCGTGCGCACCGCGCCATCCGCACCCGTCGCCGCATCTTCCGCGAGCGTCACCGCGCCACCCTCGGCAACCGTGAACGAGTCCGCCGTCACAAGGTCGTAGGTGCCCGCCGCGAGCGTGGGCGGCAGCGTCACCGTGACGGGACCCGTCACCGTCGCCGCGCCCGTCGCCGCCAATGTGGGCGTGCCTTCGCCGAACGGCGCGTACGCGAGCGTGCCACCCGCAAGTTCGAGCGTCGCGCATGAAATCGGTTGGGCACTTGCTTCCTTCACGACGATCGAGCCGGCCGCGAGCGTCAGCTTGCCCGTCAACTCCATACCCGCCGTGTAGGTGGTGCCCGCTTCGCTCTTCGAGTAGTCCTCGCCCGTCACCTTCCGGCCCAAGGCGGGCGCCCACTTCTTCATCAGATAGGTCGTCACCGCCTCGCGGTCGGAATCGCTCAGCACCTCGGAGAAGAAGATCACTTCGGCGAGCTGGCGACCGCCCACGCGATTGCCGGAATCCACAGACGAGTTACGGTCACGAGTGAGCGAGTTCGAATTCGCGTTCTCCTTCGTGGTGAAACACAGAACCTGCATCCGCTTGTCGTCCGGCGTCGCCGACGAGCTGAAATTCGGCACGGGATCCAAACCATCCCACAGGGCATTCGCCTTCGTATACGAGCTATGAAGATACCAGTTGTTACCGCGATGGAAGTGGTAGGTACCCGTGTCGCCGTTCACCGTGGCGTCGCCAAGGAGGAACGCCCGGGAGTCATTCGCGATGCGGATCACTTCGAAGACGGTACGGATGTTGGTGAAGCGGGTATAGAGCATATCCTTCTGGCTGCCGACGGCGCCGAAGTCGAGTGTGGGGACGCCCCAGGAGGTTTCGTCCAAGGTCGGCTTGCTACCCGTATAGGTCGCCACGCGCCGGTCGCCCGCCTTCGACACCCAGTTCGTGACGTCGCCGTTCGCGTCCACGCCCAGCGTCGCGCGATCGGCCGCATCAAGCCAGAAGGTGGCCTTCTCGGCAATCACGCTCGGCGCAACCGCCGTCGTATCAACGCCGCCCGCCTCCGCGCGGAGACCGCCAACCAAAACCACAAGGCCCAACACGCCCGCCAAGCCTGTCCCGACTTTACGAATCAGATTCATTCTCTTCTCCCATTAACCTTTCAAAGTAGAACTATTTTTGCATGACACTATTATACGTAAATTCCTACAAGTTGGTGCTGGAATCAAACGGGGAACCAGCGGTAGCCGAGGTCGGCGTAGACCTCCACGACCGCCGTTTCGACGGCGTGGTTCCATCCGGGACGCGCCGGCAGGGACGCGCGATAGCGTTCCGCCTGCGCGAGGGTCTCGGCGTCGGGCATGCGGTTTTCATCGGCGAAAAGGCGCGCCGCACCGTCCTTCTTCGTGAAGTACTTGAACTCGAC
>JAZUGW010000017.1:0-2241 GCA_045641465.1 Kiritimatiellia bacterium
CTCCGGCGCCGCCTCCAGATCCTTCGCCGACCGCACCTTGCCGTTGCAGGACGCCGGCGTTCCCGGGCAGAGACCGAGCCACAGGCACTCGCGCTTGCCCCCACGGCGCTTCTTCATGATTTCCGCGACCCGGAAGCAGAACGTCCTGATGCAAGTGCGCTCGATGCCGCTGAACCGCCCGTCGCTCAACCCCATCGTGATCCAGATCACCAGTGCGCGGCGGATGTCCTCGCCCCTGCCTCCGGCGAATCCCGTCGGCAGCACCTTCTCCGCCTCGCGGAGAAACACCTGCGCCAGGGCCTTTTCGGACATCCCCGAACGGCTCATGAGCAAGACATATCCGGCGGAGTGAAGTGCGGCCTCGTAACGGGCGGGCTTCTCGCCGACGCCGACGCGGCACTGCTCCGCCAGCTTCGAAAACGCCTTGAGCTCGGCCGGCTCGATCACGCCGTCAAGCGCGGCGACCATCATCGCCACCGTCAGGACGCCGAAATCGACCTTGCCGAGGGCGGAATCGTCCTCCTTCTGGTAGTTGAACTTAAGCCCAGAGACGATCTTCCGTGCTTTCTCGCCGAACGTTGCGATCTTACCCATTGTCTGCCATCCCTTCTAGTTTTGGACTTTACCCGTTTTTTTGAACGTTGAAATTCCAGCCCTCCAGCACCGCCTTGCGCACCCGCGAAAAGCATCGCCTTCAAGCTAAGCTGAGAAGATGATACCACAAGCACGACACGGAAAGCAAGCGGAAAGTTTGATATTTTTATATTTTGCCAAAATTACCCCCCCCTGCCAAATCTGAGCATATAACGAGACGCTTTTCTGGAAGGTTTTTTGGCAACATTCGCCGCAGACCAACCCAACGTCCCCTTTGGGCTTCCGTCTCAGACGAACTGGCCCCACGTCAACGCGAGCGTAGTCTTGACGCTGCAAGCGATTTCCCCGATGGGGCAACGCGTGTCCCCTCGTGGAGTTTTCATTTTCCCTTGTGAAGAAACGCGCCTCCCCTTGTGAAGTTTTCGTTTTCCCTTGTGGCGCAAAAGAGCATGCGGGCCGAACAAATGGCCCGCCTCTTATGAGCATTTGACGAGGCGGTTTTCGGAATCGGCTTTAGGCGACTTTTGACGTGCCGATGTCAGCTTGCGCTATCCGTCACCGCATGCGAAGGCGAATTCGAGCTGCGGAGACGGTTTCATCAGCACCTTCTTCAAGTCGAGTTTCGCATTCCACTTCCCGAATCGCGTGAAGAGCTTCTGGATTCCGTCCGCGAGAGCGTAGTAATAGAACTCGGGCGCACCGTAGATGCGCTTGGCCGTTTCGACGATGTGGGTGCGCAGCACTTCGCGCCGCTCGGACTTCCCGATCCACACCATCACGAAGTACGCGACCGCAAGGACAAGCGCCGCGAGGTTCCTGAGACGCGCGAGCGTGAGGGAGCGCATGTCCTCGACCTGGTACGACTGCTTCACGAAGCGTATCGTCTCCTCGACGCGCCAACGCGTGAGGTAGCCCTGGACGACGCGCCAGACGTCCTCCTTCGAGCCGTCGCCCTGCAGCGTCGTGAGGATGAGCATCGCGCACTGCCCGAAGCCGCGCACGACGACGAGCCGCAGGTTCTTCTCGTGCATGCCGGGGAAGTCGGGGTCTTCGGGAAGACGCACCGGCATCGCGCCGTAGTGGATCGTCGTGTCCTCCTCGTCGCCGTTGGCGTTGAACGCGACGACGGACGTGTGTGGCGTGTGGCATTTCGCCGCAAGGACGAGGATGTGTTCGCGAACGCCCTCGTACATGAGGTAACGCTTCTGCATCATGCGCACGATGAAGTCGAGCCCGCACGAGATGAAGTAGCGGAAGATCTCGTTGCGGTCGCCGCCGCGATCGTAGACGTAGATGCCGCGGTTGCCGACCTCCGCGCGAATCGACTCGATGATGGCCTCGATCTCCGCGTTCTCGCCCTTGTACTCTGGATCCTCCGTCGACCAGAGCCGGAACTGGAGCGGGACGACGCCGCGCCGCTTGCCGGGCTCGCAGGCGACCGCCATGCAGCCCCAGTAGCCGAGGTTGTCGCCGACCCTGCCCTTGGAGCCGTCCCACACCTTCGCAAGGAACTGCATCTTCTTCGCGTAGGGCTTCTGCACGTCGGACGGGTCGATGATGATCAGCGTCGACTTGCGGACGAACCTCTTCGCGTGTTCCATCACCGCCTCGTGGATGTGCTTCCAGAGGTCCTTGAAAGCGAGGTGG
>JAZUGW010000018.1:0-11734 GCA_045641465.1 Kiritimatiellia bacterium
AGTAGCACAACGGGTAGGCGGGGGGTGGGGGTGCGTGGGGTAGTAGGACAACGGGTAGGCGGGTGAGCCTCCTTGCTGGGGAACCGGCGAGGGTGGCGCCTATTCGTTGTGCTACTACCTTTTTCTAATAATAACAAATACATTCCCACGGAAGCGGTGATTTGTGCTAAAATATATGCCCCTATGAATAAGAAGATTAGAGTGAAAGTCGTCGGCGCCACCGGTTACGGCGGGCTTGGCATCATTGATCTGCTGTTGCGTCATCCGTACGCGGAAATCGGCGCGCTTGTGGCCCGCGAAGACGCGGGCAAGAAGATTTCAGATGTCTATCCGCATCTGGCGGGCTACTGCGATCAGATGATCCTCGCGGCGGATGATCCGGCCGCGCAGGGGAATTTCGACCTTGTCTTTTTCTCCACGCCGGATCGCGTGGGCATGGCGGATGCGAAGGCGGAGCTGGCGAAGGGGGCGAAGGTAATCGACTATTCGGGCGACTTCCGCTTTACGACGCTGGCGGCCTATCAGGATTATGCGACGCGTCTGGGGAAGGATCCGAACCATCTCTCCCCGGAACTGTTGGGCACGAACGTCTACGGCCTGCCCGAGCTGCATCGTGCGGACATCGCGAAGGCGAATCTCGTGGGCAATCCCGGATGCTTTGCGACGAGCTGCATTCTGGGTCTTGCGCCGGCGATGAAGGCGCATCTCGTGGCGCCGCATTCCGTGATCTGCGACTGCAAGAGCGGCGTGTCGGGTGCGGGCAAGAAGCCGAAGCCGCAGTTCCACTATCCGGAGCGCTGCGAGCAGATCAATGCGTACCGTTTGAGCGGACACCAGCACGTGTGCGAAGTCGAGCGCGAGCTGTCGTTGCAGGGCGGCGAAGACGTGAAGCTCATCTTTACGGCGCAGGTGCTGCCGATTTCGCGTGGCATCCTCTCGACGCTCTACGGCGATCTGATCCAGGACGTGTCGGAAGAGGATGTACTGGCGATCTATCGCGACTTCTACAAAGACAGCGCTTTTGTGCGTGTGCTGCCGTCGACGGCGTCCACGGGAACGATGAGCGTGCGCGGAACGAACCGCTGCGAGATCGTTGTTTCCGTCGACAAGCGTGTCGGCAAGCTGCGCATTGTCTCGATCATCGACAATCTCGTGAAGGGCCAAGCGGGACAGGCCCTGCAGAACATGAACGTGATGTTCGGTCTGCCTGAAAACACCGGTCTCAATCTTCCGGGGATGTATCCATGAGTTCAAAAAAGAAGACTGAGGAACCCGAGAATCCCTTCCTCAAGAAGGCGTCGGGTCCGAAGCCGCCGACACGTGCGGCGATGAGAAGTCAGCAGAAGCATGGCGGACTTGGTCATGTGGGCCGCGGTCTGGGCGGCGGTCTTGATGCGCTCATCAAGCCGGCGGTGCCGTCCGCTCCGGCGCCCGTGGCCGAACCGGTCGTGGCGCCGCCTGTGACGGTACCGTTTGCGGCCGCGCCGGCCGAGCCGGTCAACGAGGCGGAAAAAGTCTTCCAGGTGCCGCCGCAGGATATTTCGCGTTGTCCGTTCCAGCCGCGTACGGAGTTCCGTCGTGAAGAGTTGGACGACCTCGTGGAGTCCATTCGCGAGAACGGCATCATCCAGCCGCTCACGTGCCGTCGGTTGCCGGATGGCAAGTTCGAGCTCATCTGCGGCGAGCGTCGTCAGCGTGCGGCCATCGAGGCCGGTCTCAAGCTCGTGCCGGTGGTGCTGCGCCAGGTCGAGGACGATGTCGCGGCGGTGATGTCCATCACCGAGAACCTGCAGCGCGACAATCTCAATCCGATCGAAGAGGCCGAAGGCTATCAGTCGCTCAAGACGCGTTTCAATCTCACCTATGACGAAGTGGCGCGTCGTGTCGGCAAGAAGAACCGTTCCTCGGTGGCGAACCTGGTTGGCTTGCTGGATCTGCCGATGGAGGTGCGCGACTATGTGCGGCGCGGGGCGATTACGCTTGGACACGCGAAGGTCTTGCAGGGCGTGCTGTCGAAGTACAACAATCCGGCGGAAGTGCGCGAGCTCGCAGATGCGTGCGTGGCGTTTGCCGATCCGCGTACGGGACGCCTCGTGCCCGGCATCACGGTGCGCGAACTCGAGCGTCGTGTGGCGCGGCTGCATACGCCGGTTGTCGAGCGCAAGCAGGGCATTCCGGACATCCCGGACGCCTATTGCCGCCAGCTCAACGAAGAAATCCACAAGCACCTGGGCTGTGCCGTGCGTTTGACGAGCGGCATGACGCACGCGAACGGCAAGCACGTGAAGGGCGTGCTGGAAATCGACTTCATCGACAACGACGATCTTGACCGCATTCTCGGCATGCTCGGCGTGAAAATGGATTGAGTTGGTGAAGCGCCTTTTCCTTCTACTTCTTTTGGGGGCTTGTTCGGCGGGATGGTCCGCAGTCGTCTTCAAGCCGTCAGACGCGCGGGCGGCCTATGGGGCGGCGGCCGCGTTGGTGCGAACCTGTACGCCGCGGGATGCCGGTACGGCTGGCGGGAGGCGAGCGGCGGACTTGATTCGCCTGCAGGCCACGCGGGCGGGGTTGACGGCGCGGCTTGATCCTTTCACGGCGCAGAGCCGCGATGAGATTCGGTCCTTCGTCAATGTGGTGGCCGAGATCCCTGGAACCGATCCGACGGCGCCGTGGATCGTCTTGATATCCCATTTCGATACGAAGCCGGGCATCCGGGATTTCCAGGGGGCCAATGACGGGGCGTCGACCTCGGGCCTGCTCGTCGCACTGGGGAGCGTGCTGATGCGCGAACGGAGGCGCGAGAACATCTGCCTTGTGTGGACCGACGGGGAGGAATGCCGCGTCGCCTATTCGGAGACGGACGGGTTCCAGGGGTCGCGCCATCTTGTCAAGCAGTTTCAAGCGAAACGTCGTGCGGTGAAGGCAGCGATCTGCCTCGACATGCTAGGCGACCGCGATTTGCAGATCGAGGTGCCCGCGAATGGTACGCCGTCTCTGCGGACGCTGGCGAAGCAGGCCGCGGTCAAGGCCGGTTTCTCGCGACGGCTGTCGTTTCAGGACGAATTCCAGGTAGGCGACGACCATTCGGCGTTCTTCGATGCGGGGTATCCGGCCATCGATCTGATCGATTTTACATTTGGGTCGGCGCCTGGACTGAACGACTACTGGCACACGCCGCAGGATACATTGGATAAGATCTCGTCTTCCAGTCTTTTCATTTCTGGACGTATTGTTGTTGAAATTGTCAATTTGCTGTCAGATCGCTGAAGGGTAGCGGTCAAGAAGCGTCCGTGTGGCCGTGCGGTCGAAGGACGTGCCATTATTTTTTTTTGAAAAAAGTGTCTTGAACTTGTAACCTTTTCCCCTGACCGGCATAGACCTGGACAGAAGGAGCGATCAAATGAATCTAAACATCAATCGAGCAGGAGTTAATCCAGGGACGACGATTCCCGCTGCCGCTGCGGTTCCGACGGCCGCGAAGGCGGACGTCCGTGCGGATTGGCCGGCGGAGAATCTGAGCGTCACGTCTGTTGCGGGCGAGTCGGTTGAAGGCGACATCCCGGATTCGGCGCTGCGTCGGGACGATGCGCTGGGGAAGTTGTTCGACCGGGTGTTTTCGTATCCGGCTCCTGAGATGCCGAATTTTGCGGAGTAAGGACTATGGCGATTGATCGTGAGGAGATCGAGGCTACGCTGGCGCGGGCCCGGAAGACAGTGAAGCAGGCCAAGGCGCTTCTCGCCGAGGCGGATCTGCGTATTCAGGAGACGGATCGTTTCCTGGCGCAGCAGGGGTTGACGCGGGAGCAGGTGATGGCGATGCGTTTCACGCCCGAACAGCGGGCACTGGCGAACGAGGAGCTCAAGCGGCAGGGGCTTGAACCGCTGTCGGACGAGCCGGGAACGATTGATGCGTCTACATCGTCTGCATCGGTGGAAGAACCGGAGACGGTGGACAATCGGCAGCACAAGTTCGGGACATTCATGCAACGCTTCCGGATTTGAGGACCTGCGGAAAGGAGACGGCCATGAGCATGACAATCAACACCTCGACGGGCGGTTTGACGGCGACGATTCCGCCGCTGGCGATTCCCGGAAACGAAGTTGCGGATGCGGCGATCAAAAGCCAGATGCAGGCCGTGCAGATCGCGGCTGGCGCGACGAACCTGATCGAAGCCTACGCGCAGGCGAAGGCGAGTCAGGCGAAGGCGCGGGAGATGCTCGCGAAGGCAGCGGCGCTGGAAGCGAAGGCTCAGCTTGCCGAAGTCAAGGAAGACTTGGAGGATTTTGTCAAGGCGCTCGAGGAGAAGATCCGTCTGCTGGAGAAGTTGCTTACGAAGGAAGGGGACGACGTACAGGCGGAGGCGCAGCTTGAAGACGATATCGCCGCGCAGGTTGCCGCGTCGATCGAGGAGATGTCCGAACAGGCGGAAAAACTGGTGGCCGGCTTCGAGCCGCGCCGCGAGGAAATCCAGGACGAGAAAAGGGGAATTGAAGCATGAACACCGTGAACACAGGCAATGACAATCTGCTGCGGGCATTGGCCACGCGGTTGGGGTCGATGGTCGAGGCGGCTGCGCCGACGGAGTCCCGCGGACCGACGGGCGCATTGACGGCCGCGATCCTCAAGGGACCGGCGCTCACGATTTCGGACATCCGTACGCAGATCCGCGGGATGGCGACCTTGCACAGCACCCAGGCGCTGGTGGCGATGATGGACTCGGTCTATCAGACGATGAAGGACATCGTGGACAACCTCGCCCCTTCCGACGAGGAGCGGTTGGAGAAGGAGCGTCGGATGGAGGAACTCGAGAAGCTGCGTCGCCGTCTCGAGGACAAGGAGGTGACGCTCGAAGAGGCGGCCCGGAAGTTCGAGAACATCGCCATCGCGGCGGCGGATCGGGCGCTGCTGGATGCGAACATGGCGTGTGAGGCGCAGCCGAAGGCCTGATCGGGCCGACGAATTGGAATCTGGTTAAAAGGAGCATGAAAATGAGTGAAGCGAACAATACCCAGACGTTGACGGAATTGGCCAAGACCCTTGAAGCGGGCACGGTGCCGCTGCATGAACTCAAGGGCATCCGGCTCGAGGAGCTGGAGGCCGTCTATGCGCTCGCACACGACTACTATCAAACGGGTCGCTACGAGGATGCCGAGACGCTTTTCCGGTTCCTGACGATGTTCGACCACCTGAATGGGAAGTTCTGGATGGGCTATGCGGCGGTGGAGCAGGTGCTCAAGCACTACGACAAGGCGATTGCCGCCTACGCCTACGTGTGCGTCGCACTCGACGTGCACAATGTGAAGGCCGCCTACTATGCGGCGGAATGCTACCTGGCGAAGGGTGACCGGACGAACGCGCTTAGTTCGATCGACTTCGTGAAGGAGTATGCGGATGTGAAAACCGAAATGGGGCGTACCTTCCTGGCCAAGGCGAAGAACCTTCAGCCGCGCGTGGAGGCGTTGTCCGAAAGCAAGAAGGAGGGCTGAGACATGGTGACTCGGGTGGAAAGCAATTCCGAGGCGCGGCAGTACCTCGACAAGCTCCGGGAGCAGGCCTGGGGCAATGGGGTTGCCGGCGCAACGGACGAACAGGCGGCGAAGATCGCCTTCAAGCAGCTGTCGACGCTCATCGCGAGCGACAGCAGCGTACGGGTGACGACGACGGCCGGCAATCGCACCAACGAGGTGGGGCAGCTGGTCGGCGGTACGGGCATCCCCGAAATCGACAATCCTGCCAGCGCGAAAAACGTCCGCGAGAATCTTGAGAAGCTGCTGCTTGAACTCCAGCTCGACAACGACGAGCGCATGGCGCGCATGGCGCAGGACCGTCTCGAGGGCGAGAAGGCCACGCTGCAGGCTCGGCACGACGACATGTCGGCGCAGATTTCGAAGAACATCGATGCGATTGACGAAGCTGCGAAAAAGCAGAATTTCATGAAGATCTTCGGTTGGGTGATGTTTGCCGTGTCGGCCGTCATCACCATCGCCTCGTGCGGTGCGGCCATCGGCGCGGCCGTAGCGGCGAGCGCGGCGGCGGCGGCTACCACGGTTGCGACGACGGCCGCGACGACGGCGGCCACTACGGCGGCCACCACGGCCGCGACGACGGCAACGACCACGGCGGCGACCCAGGCCGCAGCCGAAGTGGCCAAGGCCGCTGCACAGGCGGCGGTGAGGGCCGCGGTCAAGAGCTGCATCCAGAATGCGTTGTCGCTGGGCCTTTCCACGACGATGCAGGTGGCGCAGGAAACTGGCGATATGGAGAAATGGACTAAATCGCTGGCCAACAAGGTACGGAGCATGGCGGGATGCTCGAAGGCAAAGGCCGAGATGTGGGCGCAGATCATCATCGGCGTTGGCACGATGGTGGCTTCGATGGGCTTGGGAATTGCCGGGGCGAAAAATGCGGCCACGGCGTCTGCGAATGCCGTCAAGGCTGGCAGCCAGGCCGCGAGCGTGGGGGCGAAGACCGGCCAGACGCTGGCGAAGACCATCGCCGAGAAGGCCACGCAATTTTCGTCGTCCCGATTCGGCAAGGCGGCGATGTTCACTTTGGGCATCGGCATGTCGGGCGGATCGGCCGTTGGGCAGGGACTCGCGATCAACGCGCAGTATAAGGCGGGGATGACCCAGGCGCAGACAACGGACATCGAGACCGCACTTAAGCTCATCGAACAGATGATTTCTGAAACCCAGGAGGAACTTGAGCAGATTCTGGAACAGGAACAGGCGCTTATGGCGAAGATGTTTTCGATCATCAATTCGGAAATGGAAACCGAAGACGAGATTTCGAAGAATCTCGGAAACATGGCTTGAAAGAGGAGGTGTCATCATGGGAATCAACGGTATTGGCAATCCTTTCAACCAGCCCGGGCTCTATGGTACGGGAGGGGTAGGATCTTCGACGACCTTGGAGGGGGTGGTTGCAGAGGACAACCTGCATGGAAACATGGTCGTGACGGAAGCGCGGGCCCGTGTGTCTTTCGCGGTGGCGACGCCGCAATTGGCGGGCGCCATGAATCTCACGCCCGTTGAACGCCAGGAGTACCTCCAGTCTGTCGAGGAGAAGGCCGCGAGCGCCACCCT
This sequence comes from Kiritimatiellia bacterium, assembly GCA_045641465.1. Taxonomy (GTDB): domain Bacteria; phylum Verrucomicrobiota; class Kiritimatiellia; order RFP12; family UBA1067; genus RUG572. Next base: position 7,087 of record JAZUGW010000018.1, read on the forward strand.
GAACCTTGGCAACAAGTCGGTGATGCTCGACATCTACGCCGTGATGGAAATGATCCGCGAGATGGGGCAGAAACTCCGCAATGCGATGCGCGAGATGCGCCAGTGCGAGAACCAGGCCATCCAGCAGAACCTCAAGAGCCAGGCGGCGATGCAGCGCGAAACAGCTTGGTGCCAGATGATCGGGGGCGCCATTGTCGGCGGTTTGCAGGCCGGGGCGTCCATCGTGGGTACGCTCAAGCAGATCGGCAGTCTCAACAAGCAGTCCGAGGTGGCCCAGAAACTGGGCGTGGACATGACATCTGACCAGCTTGATCTGGCGAAGGTCGGCGGCCAGGAGGATCTGGCCCAGAAGCAGCTTGACGCCATTAAGGGGAAGGCGCCTGCGGGAATCGACCCCAGCAAGTCCCTTCTCAAAGCGGACAAAAACATGCCCAGCGATGTCAAGGTCGCCCGGGAGAAGATTTCCGCACTGCAGGATAACATCGCCGAACTCCAGGCGAAGAAGGGCAGTTTGGAAGACGCGGTCGCCTCGGGTACGCTTTCCGAACAGGAATTGGCGTCGTGCAAGGAACAGATTGCCAAGCTGAGCGGAGAGTCCCAGACCAAGGGCGCCGAGCTGGAAAAGGCGGTCGCCGACTACAACAAGCTGGTGGGGGCCGATCCGGCGCAGGCGAACGAACTGATGGGCAAGTACAAGGAGACCCTCGCCGCCGATCGCAAGGAACTGGCCGATGCGGTGAAGAGCCGGGATGAAGTCGTGAGCCGGCATGCGCAGGAGCGGGCGGAATTGGACGATTCCCTGGGACCGCTCTGGGACGAGGACTTCTACACGAAATTGGATACGAAGCAGGCTGGCGAGCTGGAGGTGGCGTCGCAGCGTGTGACCGATGCGCGCGAGAAGGTGGCCCAAGCCTACCAAGACGGTTCGATCGTTGTCGAGTACGGCGAGACGGCCAAGGGACAGACCCAGATCCACGAGGCGATGCTGGCGGAAGTCGATGGTTACAAGCAGGAGTTCGAGACGGCGTTGGACCGGGTTAACAACGAAACCCGCGTCAACGGGAAGGCGTCCCCCGAATCGCTGGTGGCGCTGGACGAAGCCAAGTACCGCTACAAGCTGGCGCGGGCGGAGCAGGTGAAGGTGTCCTCGACGCTCGACAAGCTCCCGCCCGACGCGCACCAGAAGGTCGTGGGGCAGCTGACGAACGAACTGACTGGACTCACTGACAGGGTGAACGCCGATGTGAAGGCCAGTGGCGCGGAGAAGTCGGCCGCCTACGGTATGCTCATCCAAAGTCTGGTGAACGCATTAGGAGGCATGGGTCAGAAGGTCGTGGAGGGCATTGCCCAGATCAAGCAGTCGGAAATCACTGAGAAGCAGGCTGACGAAAAGATGCTGGAGGAGCAGCTCGACCAGCTCAAGGACCTCTTCGCCCAGGACCAGGCTCTGATCCAGAAGGCGATCGAACTCTTCCAGAGCGTGATCTCCAAGGAGTCGCAGTCGCTGGAGGAAATTATCAACGCATTGAAGGCATAGGAAAATGTCGGCATCCATTCGCATAGATCTGGATACAACCGGAGCGGCGGTCTACGGAACGCAGCTCCGGGATTATGCCATTGACGGGGAGATGGGCAAGACCTTTTCGGAGGTCATCGCCTTCGCCTCGCTTCGGCAGTCGCACTCGATCGAAATGGCCACAGCGGCGATTTCGTCCGTGGTGCGCGAGCGGCAGCGGAAGGTCGACGACCTCGCCGAAGTGCTGGCGGTCGTTTCGTCGGCCATTCCTTCGATGCCGACGAAGGGCGAGTCGGGTGACCGCTGGAGTAAAATCAGCAGCGAGGACATCGCCAACGCGAACGTGCTGCTGGCGAAGTACGGAATCGCCAAGATGTCGACGAACGGGGACGGCCAGATCAACTACGCGACGGCCTACCAGACGCAGAACGACATCCAACTCCTGCTGGACAACGAGAACAACGATCTCCAGCAGAATCTCACTTCGCTGCAATCGCTGGTTACCAAACGCGACAATGCGTTTTCGACGGCGAACAAGGTGATTCAAAAAGGCAATGCGACGGCGCGCGCGACGATCAATGCGTTCGGCGCCTAAAAGGAGTGAACATGGAAGGTATCGAACGTGTAGCGGTCGCCGAAGAGCGGCTAGGGGAAATGTGGGGGATCTCGGCCTACGACTACCGGCTCAACAATCAGCAGGTGGATCTTCAGGATCTGCTCGTACAGATCACCCAGCAGCGGGCGACGGCGATCGAAGACGAAGTCAAGCCGTTGCAGTCGATCATCAACCGCCGTAATGCGAAACTCGAGAAATACGGGGCGGTCCTCCAGGTACTCACCACGATCCAGGCGCAGTTCACGGAGGATAAGACCGACGCCTCTGCGGGCATCGGCTCGATCATTCCGCCTCTCGCCGACGAGGCGGAATTCTGGAGCATCATGCATGACATCGGTTATGACATCAATGGTTCCGGCAGTTCGATTAATCTGAGCAAGTCCGAATGCGAGGGGTATGTTTCGCGTTGCAAGAGTCGGGTGGACGAAATGAACAACGACGCGCAACGTGACATGACGCGGTTGCAGTCCGTCGTCGACCGTCGCGACGAATCCTATTCCACCGCGACTTCGCTGATGACGGCGGTGAGCGATTCGCGCAGCACGCTCATCAAGAACCTGTAAGGAGACGATGCGATGGGCCAGATCGAAAGTGTACAGGTGGGATTCAACCCATACGGCGGCGCGGGGGCCGCGACGCAGGTCAACCTTTTCAACTACAACGGTTGTGAAGAATTGACCCTGGGTCAGCTTGTGAGCGCGATCTGCGTGCGCGTGGGCGTGGCGCTGGAAACCGAAAGCGTGAACAAGACGAACGTCCTCTCGTGGACGACCCGCCGGCTGCGCGCGCTCGCGGAGACGTTGGATGGGGTGGTGAACGGCACGTTGAACTATGACTCGGTTCTTGCCAGCGAGGGCTACGAGGGTATGACGGTGCGGGACTTCCTGACTGGCGAGATGGAATACACCATCGCGGAGGCGGGGAAGCCCTCCGACGCCGCGCTCCCCGCGTCGCTGGACAATGTGACGGATCGTATGACCTTCTACGAGCGGGTGAAGGGAAAGATCGATTCGGACACATCGACTTCGCAGAAGGACATGATCGACCTTCAAACCTATATCTCGCGGCGTGACGTCGCCTATTCGACGGCCACGAGCAGTGTCCGTACTCTGGGTGCAACGCTCCAGGGTACGGCAGCCAATTTCTGACGACAGCTTTTTGAAAGGAAGATGAAAATGGATTTTACCACCGATGCAGTACGGTTGAGTCTTCGCAACGCCGAGACGGGCAAACCGCTGGAGGCGAATGTCTACAATGTGCAGTTCGACGACGGTAGCTCGCGGGTGATGTCGATCGGCCAGCTCGTGATGGCCATCTGCCTCGCGCGCGCGACCGAGATGGAGGGCAAGGTGGTCGACATCATGGAGGGTATGGCCGTCACCACCACCAACATCGAGGCGCTTGCCGATGTCGAGGCGAAGGTCATCGACCAGAACACGGCCAATCTCTCGAAAATCACCGGCAACTGGACGGTTGTCAATGCCGACGGTGCGAACGTGCTGTGCACGACAGCCGAGGACGTGTTGGCGGCGTTGGACGTGAATCTTGGCAACACGGTCGATACGATCATCGACAACATCGAAACCAAACTCGATACGATGAACACCACCTCGCAGGAGCAGATGATCACCTTGCAGAGTCAGACGAATAAACGAGATCAGAGCTATGAGATGATCTCCAACGTGTTGAAGAGCATGTACACGGTGATGAGCGGCATCGTCAACAATGTCTGATAGGGTACGGACAGGGTGCGTGGCCAGAGGAGACGAGAGATGAGAAGCTCGGTCAGAAGATGGATGGTCGGCGTGTGTTGCGCGGGTCTTTTTGCGTGTACATGGGCCGGAACGACCAACGTGCAGACATTCAGTCCGCCGTCGAACAACAGCACCTATACATTGGGTTCTGCGATCTACCGCCTCACGGCGAATCGTACAATCGACTTCTCGTCGGGTAGTCCGGACGGTTTGTCTCCAGTGGCCGTGGGGAGCTCGTGCAGCGTCGTCTACATCCCCGAGGGACTCACGCTCACGGTGAAGGGGAAAAACGGCAGCGGCAGCTCCTTTGCCGGTCCCGGTATCGAAGTGGGAAGCGGAAAGACATTGGTCATCATCGGGGCAGGCACCTTGGTCTGCCAGGGTGGTAATGCCGGTAAAGGCGAGAGTGGAAAAAGGGGAAGGGACGATGCCGACTTTACCGGCAACGGAATAAGTGGGAGCGGATGGTGTGGACATGGCGGCGCCGGTGGCGCGGGCGGTGGCGGTGCTGCTCCGGGCATTGGAGGTTTTGGGGGAAGTGGAGGAGCCGGCGGTGCGGAAGCATGTACCAAGTCGGTGAAAAGAGACGAGGACATCTGGCCATCGACCACCATTGGCGGCAATATCGCCGGCAATGGTGGTTCTGCCGGTAAACGCGGTGCGGGTTCCGGGAAGGTGTTCGTCCTGGGACGCGTTTCGGTGGTGTCTTCAAGTGGACTCGCGCAGAATGGCGGCGCGGGCGGCGCGACGACCTCGGGAGTC
>JAZUGW010000019.1:0-12040 GCA_045641465.1 Kiritimatiellia bacterium
CAGCGTCGTCTTCACGAACGGTACGAAGTACATCTATGGTCCGCTTCGCGGCGAGGGCGACTGGACGGTGTCGACGGGAACGACCTTCCTGCGTACGAGCGCCGTGCCGGAGCAGTTCGACTGGACGGTGGAGAACGGCGGCATTCTTCAGCTACTGGGCGAGGTTCAGCTGCCTGCGATGGATGTCACGTTGACGGGTGATGGTACCTTTTATCTGGGCAACTACGAGACGACGGCAAATCCGGTCGTCAAGTCGGTGACGGCGACGGGGAACATGTCGTTCCACACGTTCCATGCGATTTCGCAGACGCTGCCGCCGTTGACGGTGGTCAATACCAACCGGCTTTTCTGCTCCTATACGGACAACATCGAAACGCGCGTCGACTTCCCTGAAGGTCATGTGGAAGCCGGTACGTTCTATGTGGGCGGTTCCTCGCGTGGCGGCCACTTCACCTCGGGTCCGAACGCATTTATTTCCGTCTCTAAGTTCCATATCGGCGACCAGGGGTATGCGGCACCGCGTGCGCTCTACGAGATGAACGGCAGCACGCTGGAAATCGGTGCGGACGGAATGGCGTCGCAGTATGCGCCGCTGGGGACGTTCGCCGTCTTCAATGGCGGCACGATTCGCGCGAAGGCCGATTTCTCGACGGGTTGGGGCTTCTGCGGCATCTTCGGCAACGACACCTCCGCGCCGCCGCTGGTGTTCGACGTCGGGGATCACACGGTGTACTACCGTTCGGGCCTTGGTGGCAAGGGCGTGGTGAACGTGAAGGGCGACGGTTGCTTCTTCACGACGAAGCCGTTCCAGAATGCGGACCTCTATCAGGACTACGCGGAAGGCAAGTGGTATGCGAATGCCACGACGAACGACTTCTCCGGTGCGTCGGCGTTCGGCAACGGACTCGAAGTGGGCGCGGGCAAGTTCGCGCGCCTCTGCATCCGCAACGAGGAACTCTGCGAATTCTCGCATTACGGCACGACGGACTACAACTCGATTGCAAATACGCAGGCCCCGGCCTGGCAGATCGCGAACAACATGAACCACCTGAACGCGAAGTTGGCCGACAAGGATGCGCCCTACCACAACCACACGTTCGTGTATCGCGGACAGTTCTATGTGGAGGAAGACGGCGGGTGGACGTTCGCCGGCACCTATGACGACCGCATCGTGTTCACGGTGGACGATAGTCGCGTCTTCGAGACCACGGCTTCGGGCGAGGTCAAGTACGGCAATGTCCAGTTGACGGCGGGTTGGCACAAGTACAAGATCGTCATCGAAGACAACACGGGCAACCAGGGACCGACGGCGTGGAGCGGCGTGGCGCTTGGCTGGACGAATGCCGTCATTTCCAGCACGGCGCAGGCTGACTACCGTCCGTTCTGTCTCGGCAACGCAGACTGCGGACTCAAATTCCGGCTCGCGAACTCGCTCCAGTGGGAGCGCAAGAAGATGGTGCGCCAGGAGGACATGACGGGCATTCCGAACGAAACGGGATTCGAGACGCTCACGGTGACGAATACGCTGCGCCAGATCGGTGTCAAGAACGCCGCCTGGCCGGACGGGCAGATGGCCCTCAACCGTTTTTCGGGCAGTTTCTACGTGCCGGCCGAGCAGGCGGGTTCGTGGCAGTTCTGGAGCGGCTACGACGACTGGGTGTCGCTGCGCGTCGACGGCGTCGATTCCGGCATGAACGGCCGCACGGACGGCGTGCAGACGGCGCCGGTCGTCTACACGCTCGATGAAGGGTGGCATGAACTCGAAATCCGCGTCTACGACCGTGGCGGCGATTGGTGTCCGCGCAAGGGCGATGCGGCGTTGTGGGTGACCATCACGCCCAACGGCGGTTCGGCGCTGGCGGAGATGACGTTCGACGAGCGCAACTTCCGCTTCTGCCGGCTCACGAAGCCGTCGCGGGCGGGGCTCGATGGCGTGGTGACGCTGCATGAGGGTTCCATCCTTGCGAACGGTGGCTCGGGGTACTGTCCGATCTGGGGGACGCTTGAAGGCAACGGTACGCTTGCGGGGCCATATCGTTTCAAGGGCGCGACCTGGCGTATCGCCGGCGATTCGCATAAACTTGATCCCGTCACGTTTACGGGGTATGGTACGGTTGAATCCTATCCTGAAACGCTTGCGGAACTCGGCGCAATCGACCTTGAGTTCTCGGCCAAGCCGGTGATGCCCAAGTACGATGTCAGCGAGGCGTTGGGTCTCACGGCGGAGACGGCGGCGGCGATTCCGGTGACGGTTCACTATCCGGGACAGGGAACGCGTCCGAGCGCCTTTAAGGCGACGGTGGAGGATGGGCGTCTCGTCCTCCTGAATGCGAATCCCGGCGGACTTGTCTTCATTCTTCGGTAACGGAGATTCTTCCTTACAGATGATGCAACTTATGGTATAATATTCAAAACGATTTTAAAGGAGAAATCATGATCAATAGACGTTCATTCCTCGGCACGGCGTCCTTTGCGGCGCTGGCTGCCACGTGCCCGACCTTCACCGCTCCGGCGGCGCAGGCGTCGAAGAAGGTCCTGTTCAAGCTCGGCATGGCCGGCTTCAGCTGCCATCGCCTCAACCTGGACCAGACGCTCGATCTTTTGAAGCGCCTGGATCTGCACTATCTCTGCATCAAGGACTTCCATCTGCCGTTCAATGCGAATGCGGAGAAGATTGCGGAATTCCATCGGAAGTGCCAGGACAAGGGCGTGACCGGTTATGGCGTGGGCCCGATCTACATGAAGAAGGAAGAGGCGCGCAAGTACTTCGACTATGCGAAGGCGGTCGGCGTGAAGACGATCGTGGCGGTGCCGTTTGAAGACGGCATGGTCAACGGCCGCAAGCAGCGTGTCGCGAGCCGCGCGTGCTGCGAGAAGCTGAGCGAACTCTGCAAGGAGTACGACATGCGCATCGCCATCCACAACCACGGTCCGGACATCCCGTACTGCTTCCCGACGGGCGACAAGGCTTTTGAAATGGTGCAGGATCTCGATCCGCGCGTCGGTCTCTGCCTCGACATCGGCCACAATTTCCGCGCGGGTCTCGACCCGGTGGCGTCGATCCGCAAGCTTCATACCCGCATCTACGACATGCACATCAAGAACGTGACGTTCGATCCCAAGAAGAACATCGCGCGTCCGATGCCGCGTGGCGATATGAACATGTGGGCCGTCGTGAAGACGCTGGTCGAAGTCGGCTACACGGGCTGCTGCTCGCTTGAATACGAGCGCTTCCCGGGCCGTCCGGCGAAGGGCAAGACGGGTCCGGGCGTCTACGAGGAAGAAATCGCCGAGTCGATCGGCTACTTCAAGGGCCTGCTGAAGGCGGTCGAAGGCTGAACTTGAAACGGGTTCTGATACTCGGGGCGACAGGCTCCATCGGTACGAGTGCGTGCGATGTCATTCGCACGCACCCGTCTGATTTTCGCGTGACGGGTTTGGCTGTTCGTTCAAACCGCGAAAAGGCCGAAGCGCTTGGACGCGAATTCAATGCGCCGGTCTTCTGCGGTGAAGATGCGGCCCGGCGTGCTGTCGAAGAGACGGAGGCGGATCTCGTGCTCGTCTCGACGGTCGGACTTTCTGGTCTCGCGCCGACTTTGGCGGCGATTGAAAAGGGAACGGACATCGCGCTGGCGACGAAGGAAGTGATGGTCGCGGCGGGTGAACTCGTCTGCGCGCGCGCCCGCGAAAAGGGCGTGAAGATCATCCCGGTCGATTCCGAGCATTCGGCGATCTTCCAGTGCCTGCAGTCGCCGGATTCGGCAGTGGGGACTTCCTGGCGGCAGCGGCGCGACGTGTCGAAGCTGATCCTCACGGCGAGCGGCGGACCTTTCCTTGACGCACCGGCGAATCTGGACGATGTGACACCCGCCCAGGCGCTCAACCATCCGCGGTGGAAGATGGGACCGAAGGTGACCGTCGATCCCTCGACGATGATGAACAAGGGTTTCGAAATCCTCGAAGCCCGCTGGCTCTTCGACATCCCCGTCGATCGGATCGATGTGGTGGTGCATCCGGAATCGATCGTCCATTCGCTCGTCGAGTTTACAGACGGTGCGACTTTGGCCCAGCTTTCGCCGCCGGATATGCGTGTGCCGATCCAGTTTGCGTTCAGCTGGCCGTATCGCGTGCCGGCCGAACGACGCGCGCTGGACTTGCCGGCGCTCGCGTCCTTGACTTTCCGTGCGCCCGATGAAAGTCGTTTCCCTGCGTTGCGTCTTGTGAAAGAGGCGGCGCGTGCGGGTGGTACGAAGACGGCGGCTCTCAGTGCGGCGGACGAAATCGCCGTTGCGCGTTTTCTCGCAGGCGAGATCCGCTATACGGACATTGTGCGCCTGGTTGCCGATGCGGTCGCGGCGGCGCCGGAACGCCCCTGTGATTCGCTGGACAATATTCTCTCGACGGATGCTTTCGCGCGCACCTTTGCCGCGCGTTGGACGGCTTCGAAATAAAAGGATTTAAAGGAAATAGAAATGGAATTCATCACCACAGTTGGTTACATTATCGCGTGCATTCTCTTGTTCTCGTTCGCGATCTTCATCCACGAATTCGGCCACTTCATCGTGGCGAAATACCTGGGCTTCAAGGTCGAGGTGTTTTCGATCGGTTTCGGTCCGGCGCTCTGGAAGAAGACGATCAAGGGCGTCGAGTACCGGATCTCGGCGATTCCCTTCGGCGGCTATGTGGCGTTGCCGCAGCTCGATCCTGCCGGGACGAAGGCGCTTGAAAACGGGAATGAAAAGGAGTCCGATAAAAAGGACAAGAAATCGGCGCCGGAAAAGGATCCGTCGACGCCGCTCAATCGCATCCTCGTGGCTTTTGCTGGTCCGTTTGGAAACATCGTTCTGGCGGTCATTCTCGCATTTGTGCTGGCGGCTGTGCCGAGTGCGCAATTTGGCGAAATACCGGCCGACATCGGTGAAGTGCTGGAGTCGGGTCCTGCTGCAAAGGGCGGAATGAAAGCCGGCGACAAGGTTTTGTCCATCAATGGCAATTTGATCTCGTCCTGGACCGAGATGCAGACGGAAATCCAGATCGCAGGTGCTGCGCCGACGAAGATCGTTGTTCAACGCGGTCAAGAGCAGAAGGAACTCACGATCACGCCGATGCGCGATTCCGTGACGGGCGCGTGCGCGATTCTGGCCGTGTCGACGACGAATGAAGCCGTCAAGGCGGCCGCGTGGATGCCGGACCGTAATCCTGGCAAACAGCTCGCGTGGGATGCGCAGCAGATTGTGCGTGTCTTGAAGGCGCTTGTGACGCCGAAAGAGTCCAAGGCCGCGGCGAAGGCGTTGGGTGGACCGGTGATGATTGCCGAGGGCCTTTACAAGCAAGTGCGCCGTAACCGTTGGGATGCGCTTGGTTTCCTGCGCTTCCTCAATATCAACCTGGCAATGCTCAACTTGCTGCCGATTCCGGTGTTGGATGGCGGACTCATCTTCTTTGCCCTGTTTGAGCTGCTTTTCCGCCGTAAGCCGCCGAAGAAGCTGGTGGACAATTTGTCCATTTGCTTTATGTGGCTGTTCTTGTCGCTGATGATCTTCCTCGTGTTCCGCGACGTGGGGCGGAGTCGCCGCATCCACAAGGCGTTGAACGAGTATGAACAGTATCAGCAACAGGAAAAGCAAAACGCAGAACGTGTGAAGAACTTCAAACCGGCATTCAATCTGAACTAGTCCTATGTTCGTTCGTTCTCAAACGCGTGCGTTAAAAGTGGGGACGCTGCCGCTGGGCGGAGGCGCCCCGGTTTCGGTGCAGACGATGGCGACGGCCGATCCGCACGATGCGGCGGCGCTGGTCGCGCAGGTCGCACGCTGCGCGGAAGCGGGTGCGGATCTGGTGCGTCTCACCGTGCCGGATGTCGAAGCGGCGCGCGTGCTCGGCGAAGTTCGTCGTGCCGTCGGCGTTCCGCTTGTGGCGGATATCCATTTCGACTATCGCTGCGCGCTTGCGTCGATCGAGGCTGGAGCGGATGCGCTGCGGCTGAACCCCGGCAATATCGGCGCGCGCGAGAATGTCCAGGCTGTGGCGCGGGCGGCGAAGGCGAAGGGCGTGCCGATTCGCATTGGCGTGAATGGCGGCTCGCTGGAGAAGGACATTCGTGCCAAGTACGGGTCCGCGACGGCCGAGGCGCTGGTGGAGAGCGCCTTGCGCCATGTGGGACTTCTGGAGGCGGAAGGTTTTCGCGACATTGCGATTTCCGTGAAGGCGAGCGATGTGCCGCGTACGCTGGCCGCGTATCGGCTGTTGGCCGAGAAGACGGATTGTCCGCTTCACCTCGGCGTGACCGAGGCGGGAACTTTCATCCCGGGGACGGTACGCAGTTCCGTCGCATTGGGCATTCTGCTGGCAGAAGGAATCGGCGATACGATTCGCGTGTCGTTGACCGATCTGCCTGAAAAGGAGGTCAAGGTCGGACTTGAAATCGTCCGTGCGCTCGGTTTGCGAGCGCCCGGACCCTCGGTCACGAGCTGTCCGACCTGCGGCCGGACGAAGGTCGATGTGTTTCGTGTCGCGGCTGAAGTCGAGACGGCGCTTGAACAGTTCATGAAGCGAACGGGCATTGCAACGCTGCCGCATGTGGCGGTGATGGGCTGCGCGGTGAATGGTCCAGGCGAAGCCAAGGGCGCGGATGTGGCGCTCTGCGGCGGGCGTGACGAGTTCCTGTTGTTCGTCAAGGGCGAGCCGAGGGGCAAGGTGGCGCCGAACGAAGCCGTCGCCACGGTGATCGCGGCGGTCGCCCAAGAAGTCGGTGTCAAAGTTTGAATGAAAGAAGGAGACGAAGATGAAGTTTGGAAATTGGTTGAAGGCAGGTGCTCTGATGGGCGTTCTCGCGGTCGCGGCGACGGGCTGCGTAGTGGCGCCGTTCGAACCGCCGTCCGGTCTGGTGGCCACCACGGTGGCGCCGTTGTCGACGGAAGGTAATTTCGCGGCGGGAAGTAAGTCGGGCGAAGCGTCTTCGACAAGCATTCTTGGAATCTATGCCTCGGGCGACTGTTCACTCGCGGCTGCCGTGAGAAATGGCGGACTCAAGAAGGTCGAACATATCGACTACGCCTATACGAACATTATCGGCATCTGGCAGAAGGCCACGATCATCGTCTACGGAGAGTGAAATGCGCGTGCGTGGATTGTTCGTCCCGCTCGTGGGGGTGCTTGTCGGGGGCTGTGTCTCCGTTTCGGGCGACAAGGCCTTTGTTCCGCCGAGCGGACTTTATGCCGATTTCCAGGCTCCGCTCACGGTGTCGAGTACGGCATTTCCGTGTGACCATCTCAAGTCGGGAAAAGGTGCACGTGCCTTCTATCTGAAGGAATGGGTTTGGTCGGGTGCGAGCGGCGGGGCCTGCAATATGGCACTTGAGGAAGCCATTCGCAACGGCGGTTTGAAAAAAGTCTATTTTGCAGACTACTCTCAGTATTCGCTCTTTGGTTTTGTTACGTTCTTTACCGTGACGGCCTACGGGGAGTGATGTCTGTCTGGAAGGGGGGAACTCAAGATGACGCTTATGGGTGAAAAAAGTATCGGGCTCGACACGAATTTTGACGTTCCCTTGTGGCGTGTTCGGAGAACGCGCCCGGCCGGGTTCAGGTTTCTGTTCTGTGTGCTGCTGGGGACAGTCCTCTCGGCCTTTGCGGGGGAACCGCCGGCCGTGCAGGCGCGGGCGTCGATTCGGTGGACGCGGACGATCTGTCGCGAGGATGGCCGCTACATCGGTTGGCCGACGGTGTGCCGTCTTAAGAACGGCGAGCTGCTGGCCGTCTTTTCCGGTGATCGCGATGCCCATGTGTGCCCCTGGGGCAAGGTGCAGCTGATCCGTTCGACGGACGAGGGTGAGACATGGAGCAAACCCGTGACCATTGCGAACGGACCGATCGACGACCGCGATGCCGGCGTGGTGCAGTTGCCGAATGGCGATGTGGTGGTGACGTGGTTTACGTCGATGGCCTGGGCGGCGAACAAGAAGAATGCCGCCTGGCAGCGCCATCTTGAGAAGATCGATCCGAAGGTCATCGCGGATGCGATGGGAAATTTCCTTATCCGTTCGACGGACAACGGACACACCTGGTCGAAGCCGCAGAAGCTGTCGGGCTATGAGCAGACGCCGCATGGGCCGATCGTGCTGAAAGATGGTTCGCTTTTGCAGATCGGCCGTCGTTCGACGCGTCCTGATGCAGGTGCGCGCGATAGGTTCGAGAAGACGATTGTGACGGTGGCGAAGTCCGTTGACGGCGGGCGCAGCTGGAAGGTGCTGTGTCCTGAAATCCCGGCGATGGCAGGCGAGAACGACAAGCCCTCGCGTTTTCACGAACCCCATGTCGCGGAACTTGCCGATGGTACGCTCGTCGGACTTGTCCGCTATCATGGCACCGAAGGCGAGGGAGCGCGTCCGGGCAATGGGTATATGCGAACAACCTTTTCGCATGACGGCGGTCGTACCTGGACGCCGATGAAGGCGACGCCGCTCCTGGGCCTTCCGCCGCATCTCCTGACGTTGGATGACGGGAAGCTCTTGTGCGTCTATGGACGCCGCCTCGGCAGACCGGGATTTGGTGAGTTTGCGTGCCTCTCGGACGATGGTGGTCGGACATGGGACGTGGCGCACGAAATCGTCCTGAAGCCGGCGGCAAACGGCGACCTGGGGTATCCGGCGACCTGCAAGCTTGCGAACGGGGATTTGCTGACCGTCTATTACCAGCAGGAAGCACCTGGTGGCAAGACGGTGCTGATGGCGACCAAGTGGCGTGTGACAAAGTAAGGAGAATTTCGAAATGTCGATGTCTCGTATCGAATGTGTCAGAACGGCGTTTGCCGGTGGCGTGACGGAGCGCATCCCTGTGATGGCGCATAATTTCATGATGGCGACGCGCGAAGCCGGCGTGACGCATCGTGTGTACCGTGAGAATCCCGAAACGATGGCGCGGACATTGACGGACGCGACGCTCGAATACGATCTTGATTGCGTGCTGCTCGATGTCGACACGGCATTGCTCGCTTCGGCGTGCGGCGCGGATGTCGTCTATCCGGAAGATGCACCGGCCGTGGTGAAGGGCGTGCAGACGCGTTCGTATGCGGAATTGCTGGATGTACTGCCAACTGTCGATCTGCTCGCGTCGCCGCGTGTTCAGGTGTATCTGGAGGCGGCGCGGCGGATGGTCGCGTGGGGAAACGCCAACGACCGTTTCATTCGCATCAATGCCGACCAGGGTGCGTTCTCGCTCGCGTGTCTGCTGCGGGGCATGGACGCCTTTCTGATGGATTTGCTCGATCCCGATCGGGCGGAGGATGTGCAGAATCTTCTCGAGGCGACGTTCAAGATCGCCGTCAAGATGCACGAACTCTGCGCGGCGACCGGGGCGCACATGACGAGCTATGGCAATAGTTCGGAAGGGTGCAGCGTCATTTCGCCGCGCCTCTTCCGCCGCGTGGCGAAAGCGTATGAAACGCGTCTGGCGAATGAACTCAAGGCGCGGGGGATTCCCTATCTCTGCCACATCTGCGGCGATGTGAATCCGATTCTGCCGGATCTTGTCGAGACGGGATGTCCGGCCTTCGAACTCGACTGGAAGACCGATGTCAATCGGGTCTTCGAGGTCGCCCACGGACATTTCACGTTGTCGGGCAATGTCGATCCGGCGCTCTTCGTCACGGGAACGTCCGAGCAGGTCGCAGCGGCGGCGAAGGCCGTGTGCGATCTCTATCGCGGCAAAGGCGGACTTGTCCTCTGCTCTGGCTGTGCGCTCGGTCCCGACACGCGCCCGGAGAATCTCCACGCCTTCGTCGCCGCCGCACGGTGACGCGGTGAAAAAAGTCTGAATTCCCTCTTGCAAAGCGAAAGTAAATCTGCTATACTATCTCTCGTTTTCCGCAAGGGAGCGGGCGCCTAGCTCAGTTGGTTAGAGCACTACCTTCACACGGTAGGGGTCACTGGTCCGAGTCCAGTGGCGCCCACCAATCCCGAAGACGGAGTCCAGGAAACCACGCGGTCAGCGTGGTTTTTCGTTTTGTGAAACGGGAGTGTGAATGGGGCGTCTAGTCGCCCCCTGGAGAAGGATGAAAGTGAGGATGGAATGCTTTACAAACTGTTACGGGTGTTTTACCGAGTGACTTTTGTCTGCTTCTTCCTGATGATTTGTAAAGGCGCCGTCTATTGGTGGATGGTACACCCCCGTATCATTTCCTTGAATGTTGAATCGGAGTCGTCACGGACGTTGCTTGACGACTATTTTTGGGGAGAAAAGCTGTCCTGCCTGAATTATGTCAAGGGGGTGGAAATCTACAAGGAGCGTTTTTCGGTTGAAAGATTTAAATGCCGTGTGGATGAAAAAGACCCGAGCTGGAGTCGTTTAGAGGGACTCCTCAAGGAAAAATGGGATGAATCCTATGTCGACTCTGAAGATTTGGACGAGGAGATGCCTTTCTTCAAGCATGCCTTGAAATATGTGGATTTTTCGTCCGGTACCATTGTTTACGCCCGGTCGAAAAAAGGAAGCGGAACCGGACTTCTGTTACTCCGTGAAGGAGACGGGCGACTGGCGATGTATCTTTGGGGAATTACCTTTTCAGAAGAGAAACTTAAGCGGTTACGTGCGCATTGAGAGGTCGTCGCGTAATTTCGCATCGACCGTTGGGCCGATCGATCTGCTATTTAGCCTAGAGCCTGAATGGGTTGGTGTGTGAAATCGGCCTTACAAAGTAGTATCGATTATCATTCGGACGTGGCAGACTGAGCAATCCGGCGCTGACCTTCAGGACGAACTCGGTGTCGCGTCCGTCCACACGCTTCAGCTTCTCGATGCGGGAACGCGGGTTCAGTTGAGAAATATTCCGTGAAGACGCTCGCGCCTCAAGATGGAGGGAGCAGATGTTCTCTGCGATTTTCTCATAGATGGTATCGGCCTCCATTTGGTAGGACCTTAGGATATGCATGCGGGATTGGTAGGAGATGCCGTTGATGGTTTCGGTAATGGGAGGGGTATCGTCGATTCCCAATACGTGAAGGGCAAGATCGTATCCTGCACCGGGGTGTGAATAGGGGCCTTTCGCCAACTTTTCACAGTCGTTTTTCAACCGACGTATGAAGGGTACGTCCGAAAGATCGAATCCTGCTTGTCGGAGTTCAAGAAGGATGAGCGCTTCGAATCCAAGGCGCATGTAGGTGTCGTAGTCGGACCATTTGGAAGAGACTTTTGTGCGTCCGTTCCATTCTTCCAGACGGGCGAGACCGGCTCGAAGCGTCGTGAGCAGTTCAGGATGATGAGTCATGCCGAAGGCAAGTGCCAACGTCCAAAGCACGGCCCGAAGGTCCATCGCCGTATTCGCGTCCGTGGGGGCGCGATTCCCTTGTTTGGTCTGATCGACCAGAAAATCGAGCGCGGCTTCCACGGTTGAACCATAGGGTTCGGATTGAGGGAGATAGCCGGGTTCCAGAAAGCACCGTACGGCAAGGGCCGTGGTGAAAATGCGGTAGTGGCTCTTCCAGCTGCCGTCCGGTCGTTGAAGACGCTGGAGACGAAGGAGAATCTCGCGTTCAAGCTCGGCAGGAGACGCCCCCTCGGGGAGGGGCGGCTCTGGCGTTGGGAAGAGACTGCAACCTTGGAAAGGAAAGACTGTCCCCGCGAAAAGCAAGAGCGCATCTCGGCGATTTAAAAGCTGCATGGTGTTGTTCCTTTTTCGTATCGGTCGTGTTGGCGAAGCGAATTGTCTGTTTGCACCGTTGTGACAGACAGCCGTATTATAGCAAAAAACGAAAAGACAGTCTTTGGAGATTTTGCTATAATAGGGCCATGAAAAAGATTACCAAAAAAATGTTGAGTGTCGCGATGTGGGCCTTGGCTTGTCCGGGGGCCGCGCTTGCGATGGATTTTGCCAACCTACAGCAGCCGGCTTCGCTTGCAATCGACGGTGTGGCGGCGGCGGAGAGCGTGACGGTCGGTTCCGACGGCTGGGTCCGCGTGCAGCGCGCGCAGCCCTTTTCGTGGGTGACGTTGACGTGGAAGGTCGATCTGGGCGCCGCGACGAAGGTCATCGGCGGCGAATGGG
>JAZUGW010000020.1:0-8400 GCA_045641465.1 Kiritimatiellia bacterium
GAACAATTGGACAATCAGACAATCGAACAATCTCCCGTCGTCTGGGAGGCCGCCCAGCGGCGCGGCGCGGTCTTCGGCGCGTGGCATATCCCGCTTGAAGGCTGGCGATTCCCGTTCGACGACTACGGCTGGTCGAACGCCTTCATGCGGTGCGAGGGCGATATCTCAAATGTAAAATGTAAAATGGAGAACGTAAAATGCTAGCATCCCGTAACGGCATTCTACGTTTTCCATTTTCAATTTTCCATTTGAGATGGGCCGTGCTGGCCTTCCCGAGCAACGCGGCGGGAATCGCCGCCCTTGGCTACTCCGCCTGGGCTGCCAACAGGGCCGCCGAGACGAATCGCCGCCTCGTCGGCTTCACCGTCGCCTCGGCGAAAGGAAACTGGCCTGTCCGTTTGACGGTTGGAGCCGTGCCCGTACTCTGCGACGGGAAAGAGGTGCTGAAGTTCGCCCTCGACTGCGGCGCGAAGTACGCGTTCTCGGTTTCCGACGGCGAGGTGCCGGAGATCTCCCTGTCGACGACGAACGGTGCCGAACGCGCGTCTGGGACCCCCTTGTTCGGCTTCCCCCTTGAACGCGTGCTGGGAGACGTGACGGTGCATTGGGACGCACCCGGGAGCGGCTGGGTCTGCCGGAAGGCGGATGTGGTCCTTTCCGAACCTGATGCCGGGCACTTCTTCCAGAACGACTCGTGTGAAATATCGGCGACGGTCACGAACTGCATGGACTCCGCCTATCTCGGATGCCGCTGGATCGGAGGGGAGGGGATTTCCTTTTCAAACCCCTGTTCCCTTTGCACGACGATGACCTACCGGCCGGATCCCGTGCCGGACTTTGCGACGAACGGCGTCATGCTCGTGACGGCCTACGAGGGCGGCTACGCGATCACGAACACCTACTGCTTCACGGCGGGATCTCTTTCGGAGCCGCAGATCGAGTTTTCGGTGTCGTGTCCCGAGGTGATGTTCCTCAACGACGATCCGGTCGTGACCAACTATCTTGAGCGGGTCTATCGCGTGTCCCTGAGCCTGCGCGCGCCGGAAGGCGTGGGCGGCACGGCCGTCGTCTCGTGTTCGGGCGGAACGGGCTCGCAGCTCTTTCTCGATGAAAGGCGAACGACGCCGCTGGGGCCGGGCCGGATCGCGTTGGGCGTACCGGACGGCGGCGGGTATGCGAGCGATTTCACCTGCACGACGAACGTCTACCTTGTCAGCCCCCATGTGGGGAACGGCGAGATCCAGGCGACGCTCTCGCTCTCGGACGGAGGCGGAACGCACGGGCAGACGAAACCCTATCGCGTGATCGAGCCCCTGCGCAGGCTGGTGACGACAGAGGAATATGACGGGCGCATTGTCAATCCTTCCCGGCTCGTCTGGGGGACGAACGCCGTTTTGAAGGTGGGCGTCGGGGAGGGAAGCCCGTTCGAGGCGACGAACGTCGTCTGGTCGGTCGTTTCCAACAGCCCCGGACGCGTCGTTCCCATCGACGGCTGGCACGCGATTGTGGAACCCACCGCGCCGAGCGGGAAGGTCTTTGTCGAGGCGCGCTTCAACGACGACCCAATCCAGCCGTGCTTCGTGCTGCCGATTGTTCAACCACGAGAAATCCCCGTACGGGCGTTTATTGTGAATCCACCGCCAACGGATGACGGAGGTGCCATCAATGTAAGATTTAGACCTTGGTCGGATGCTGAGGTGTTGGAATGGTTGCGACTTGTGAATAAGATCTATTTACAAGTTGGAATTTCTTTTGGATTAAATCATCCTGTAGAAACGGTTGGTACGGCAAATGATTGGATAGTTTCGCAACACGATATACGGACAAATGTGGCAGGCAAAGTGGAGTGGATCCCGGGAAATTCACGCCAACTATTAGACCTCGTCAATCACTACCAGGCGAATGATAGTGTTGAATTGTATTTCGTAGGTGATTTGACAAATGGAAATGCTGTGGCGGTCTGGACGCCTTTGGGGATCGTGGTTGGCAGAAATGCTAATCCAAATTCATTAGCTCATGAACTGGGACATGCGTTAAAACTCTTGGATTGTCGTTTTTTTAAGCCATCGGTAAGTGATCCCAATTATTTTGTCAGCATAGTTCCCAGGTCCAAGTTAATTGATCGGATGGACTTTAAGCCGATTTCGGGTGACTGGGGTGATGAGACCGGTCGAGGATTTTATGGGAAAACGGATACGTTTATCGGTATTCAAATGAAACTGTTGATGTTTGGTGGAAAAGTCCCAGGGAAATGTGATATTCCCGATTGTCAAATGCGAGGTACCGATAGTTTCTATAGAGAAGGTTTTCCGCCGATAGGAGCCTCAGACATAACAAATGATGCAGAGAGGATAAAGTCGAAATGAAATTCAGGATTGTGCTTCTAGTTGTATTGGTCATGGTCGTAGACGTTTTTTCTCATTCTATTGAAGAGAAGAAGACTTTTGTTGAAAGACTCTTGGAGAGGACTCTTGCCGTAGAAGAAATGGATGTACCAGATTGTGACGGACTCGTCGGTAGCTTTATGAAAGAATGGCCGTCGACATGGTCGGGATTTTTAGTGGAAACGGATACGAACGGATGGACCATGGCCGAAAAGAAGGACGCCTTCGGGTGGTATCTCTCGACGGTTGCCACGAATGACTGTATTGCTCTTCCCGAATTCGAAAAGGAATTGGTTCGCGTCGCTCTCACGCAGTGCAGAGATTTGAACTATGTTGAAGCCTGCGATCATTTGAGGCGGCTGGCCTTGAATCCGAGGGGAATCTATCGGGATGTTGCCATCCCTCTAGTTGTCAGGTTCGGTCCCGTCGATGACGCGATGACCGATTTCGTGGAAATGATCGGCACGAATGTCGCTTCGTACAGTTATACCGAGAGAGGAACGTATAGTGCCTATCAGAAACGCCTTGCCGCAGTAAGCGCAACGAACACCCAGGAGTGCGCCGTTCGCGACCGGGCCGTGCGCCGCTTTTACCAGCATCGCTTTGGCCCGTCTGTCGCGGGCGCCGTTTCGCGCGATTTCCTTTTCCGTGACTATCTTGCGGGATATGCGCAAAGTTCAAATCGTCTCGAGTTCGCCTGCTATGTCCTCAGTACGCAAGAAGGACGGATGAATGATGAAAAATATTTCACCTCCGTTACCAACCAGCTCCTCTCGGCGGGGCAGCCCCTTCAACAACTGAATTTTGAAGGGAACGAGCAATGATCGACTTGTCAATCCTTCTCGCTTCTGTACTGTCGACGCTTTCGCTCACGAACGAGCCGAGTTCGTTCGATACGGATTCGGAACGGACGTTCGCATGTAAAATGTAAGATGGATAACGTAGAATGTGTGCCGCCGAACAGTATGGGGTTAAAGTAAAACGATGACGTGGGTAAACTCCGGTTTTGAACGGTCCGCAGAATTATGGTATAATAAAATCAACGAAAGGAACTAAAATGAAAAAGACGGTAATCTTGTTTGGGTTGTTGTTTGCGGTTTGCGCGGGTGCCGCTCAGGTGCGCGAAAACATTGAATGGTCCATCGGGTATGGTTTCCACATGACGGATGCGAAGAAGAATCTGCCGCGCGTGCTGTTGGTCGGCGATTCGATCTGCAATGCGTATTGGCATGGCGTGCAGCGTCGTCTGGAGGGCAAGGTCAATGTGAGCTATTGGGTGAGCAGCTATTGCTGTTCGACGCCTTCGCATGCCCGGCTGCTTGACTTCTATCTGGGCGAGGCGAAATACGACGTCATCCATTTCAATAACGGACTTCACTCGCTGGGTACGGATCCGACGACATGGGCGAATTCGCTGCGTCAGGTGCTGAAGACCATTCGTGCGCGCCAGCCGCAGGCGAAGATCGTGTGGTGCACGTCGACGCCGCTCAAGGATCCGTCCAAGACGGCGGTGGTGAAGAAGCTCAATGCCGCCGCGGCCGAAGTCATCAAGGACCCCGCCCTGGGCGTGGTGGCGGTGGACGACCTCTTCTCGCTGCTGGATCCGCTTGACCGCAAGGCGAACTGGAGCGACGTCTACCACCACAAGCCGCCGACGGTCGACAAGGAGGCTGCCCAGGTCGCAGCCAGCGTCCTGAAGGTGCTGGGCAAATAAACACGGCATCTTTACCAGGGGGCGTTGGCACGTTGTCCGGTTAAAAGAGCGAGGCATGAGATGAAGACCCGATGTGGATTGAAGGCATTTGTCGTCTGTTTGTGTGGACTCATTGTTGCAGGGGCGCCCCTTGCATGTCAGGCTGCCGGCGAGCCGCCGGCAGGACTTCTGCCGCCGCTGGTGGGACGTGGCTGGGTGAACGGCTGGATTCAGAGTTGGGAACAGCCGCCGTCCGGCCTGGAGGTGCGCGATGCCTACGAACCGCTGGCACCCGGGTTTATGCGTGTGACGCGGCGTTGGACCTGGCGGGGTAGGACGCCGCTTGAACAGGTGACCTTGGCCGTGCGTATCCATGTGGGGGGCGCGCGGCTCAAGCCGTTCATTCCGGGCATTTTGATGTACGGCAATCCGTCCAACGCAGGCCGCACGGATGGACGCGTTCCTGTCTATGCCGGCGCGCCGGGCGAGTTCGCCATTTTCGAAGACCATCGTCTGCCGATGCCGTTCGTTCTTCTGGAAGATGCGAACGCGCGCAATTTCACGGCGGTGCACACTGTACCGTCGCCTGTTCGGGGGGCGAAGCGAGAGGATCTCTGGTGGAGCGCCGGCGTGGAGAAGTCCGTCGGCGACGGTGCGGACATCGTGCTGCTGTCGGGTCCGGTGGGCTACAATCGGCGTCATTCCGTGGTCAAGGCGCTGCAGCGCGGCGCGATGGCCTACGACGAGACGTACATCACGCTCATGCCGGACCAGGTCGTCGAGAAGATCTTCTACATCCAGCACGGCACGGCGACGGATGCGGCGTTCGGATTCCAGCAGGCGCTGGCGAAGACGCTGGAACTCTACCCGCCCGCAAACATGCCGCTGTACGCAGATGTCCGTGCCATCGCGAAGGCGAAGCGCGACTATGCGATGACGCGCTGGATTGACAAGAACGGCATGAGCGGGTTCAACATGTATGGCTCGCAGCAGAACTATCGTGCGTTTACGATGGGATGGTGCGGTTGCGCGGCGACGTGCGGATGGGCGCTGCCCGTACTGAACTTCGATCCCGCAGATGTCGTCAAGGCACAGAAGTCGCTTGATTTTCTGGCGGACACGATGGGGCCGCATCTGCGTCCTGACGGACTCTTCCCCGTGACCTTCAATCCCGATACGAAGCGCCTGAGCGGCGGTGATCCTGTTTCGTGCGGACAGGCGCTGCTCTCGTTCATGCGTGCGATTCGCCATGCCGCGAAGGATTCACGGCTCAATGCGACGAAGTGGCGTGCGTTTGCGGACAAAGCTGCCGGTGCGATGGCGGAGGTCGTGTTGAAATCGGACTGGAAGACGCCGCAATCGACGGCGATCGGTTTCTATGTCGCGCCGCTCGTCCTGGCGGCGGAGACCTTCCAGAAACCCGCCTACCGTGCGGCGGCGGAGAAGATCGCGACGCATCTCGCGAAGACCTACATCGGCTATGAGCGCGTCTACTGGGGCGGTACGCTCGATGCGTCCTGTGAGGACAAAGAAGGGGCCTATGCGGCGTTTCAGGGGTTTGCGGCGCTGCTTTTCGATGCAGTCCGCCGCGGTGACAAGGCGGCCGAGGCCGTGTGGGCGCCGCGGGCGCGCCATGCGCTGGATCTGACGCTCACCTACACGATGGTGTGGGACGCCACCTATCCGGCGGGACGCCTCTCCGACCACGCGTTCAAGTCTACGGGCTGGACCGTGGTCTCGGCGCAGAACCAGCATCTCGATGCCTTCGGGGTGCTGATGACGCCGGAAATTTCGCGCATGGGCCGCTACCTGAAGGATCCGCGTCTTGAACGGCTGGCCCAGGTGATGTATGCGAGCTGCTTCCAGCTCACCTCGCCCGACGGGTCGCTGGGCGAACAGATTCAGCATACGAACTTCGCCCAGCAGGGCGCGATGAACGATGTCCGCAAGCTGCGTGGCGGCTATTCGGAACATTGGGTCGTGTTCTGGCTCACGGCACACTTCCTGAATGCGGCGGCGAGTTTCGAGTGTCCCGAGGATTCGATGTGATCGCATTTCGTCGCGTTCACCGTCCGTGGCCGACATCACGGATCCAGCGCCCCTGACGGAACTGGATTTAACAAAGTTGTTTTAAACAGGATTGTTAAATTTTTGGTTGTGACAACTTGGGGATTGTTTGGTATAATGAAGGGCGACGGAGAAAACTTGTCATGAAACCTTTTGAGTATGGATGCGTTGTCAAAGGGGAGATGTTCTGCCCTAGGCCTGGGCTCGAATCCGAGCTCAGGCGTTTCATGGAGACGGGGCAGAATGTTGTCATATTTGGCGAACGGCGCATTGGAAAGACCTCGCTGATCATGTCGGCGTTTGGTCGTGCCAAGGGTTGTAGAATGCTGTATGTCGACCTCCTCAACATTCGCACCATCTCCGATTTCTGCGACAGGGTCGCTTCTGCAGCGTCTCGGATGGGTGGAACGAAGGGTGTTGTCGCGCGGATTCTCGAGTTTCTTTCCCGGCTAAGGCCAACCTTGTCGGTGGATCCTCAGAACGGTATGCCGGTGGTGTCGGTTGATTCGCGGCTTGCCGAAAGCGTCTCGTCTTTCGACGATGTCATTTACATGATCGAACGGCTGGCTGCACGAGAGCGGATCGTGGTGGTGTTCGATGAGTTTCAGGAGATTCTGAAGCTTGAGGATTCGGCTGCGGCTTTGGCGGCGTTGAGGGCGAAAATCCAGTTTCTATCTGAAACCTGCTTTGTCTTCTCAGGCAGTATTCGCAGGGACATGGTCAGCATCTTTACGGATTATCGAAGTCCGTTTTACAAATCGGCGGCTTCGATGAATGTCGAAGCGATTGCGGACGAGGATTTCATACGTTTCCTCAGGAGGCGGTTTGCTGTTGGCAAACGGCGGGCGAGCAAGACTTTTTTGCTGAGGGTGCTTGATACGGCCAACCGCATCAGTGGCGATGTACAGCAGCTGTGTGATGCGATTTGGAGTACGTCGGAGGAGAATGCCGAATTGGGCGAGGCCGACTTGGCCAACGGGATGGAGCAGATCCTCAAACAGGATGGAGCTTCATTTGCCATTCAAACCGAACATCTTACGCGATACCAGATGAAGGCGCTCCACGGCATAGCTTCGCTGGGCGGTCGGCATGTCTTTTCGGCTGAGTTCATCAAGCAGGCGGGACTCTCTTCGGCCCCAACGGCTAAACGTGCGATCGAGAAGCTGATTAATCTCGGCCTCATCTATTGCCGCGAAAACGAGTATTGCATTTTCAATCCATTTTTGATCGAGTGGCTCAAACGGTATTAAACATACAGGAGAATGTGATGAAAAAACTCTTGATGCTGGTGGTTGGTTTGGGACTGGCCGGGTCGTTGGCGGCGGCCGCGGTGAGCTGTGAGACGGGGGATCTGCTCCATCGCTGGAGCTTCAACGGATCGCTCGCCGATGCCTGCGGGGGCAACACCGCGCGAATCGACGGCAGCGGCGAGTGGAACGACGCCGACCGTCCCACGGCCTTGGTGCTGCCGGGCGGCGCATTTGGCGCCGGTGCCGTCGACCTTGGCTACAATTGCGGAAGTACGAGCGGCGAACTGACGCTGGAAATCTGGTGCCAGCAGAACCGGGTCTGTTCGTGGTCGCGCCTCTTCGACTGGGGCTGGAACGGCGGCAATTTCATGGCGATCTGCTGGACGGCGGGGACCGACATCAACACGGACCGGGTGATCCTCTCGGGCGGAGGTACTTCGTTCTGCAGCAAGAATGATTCCATGTTCCCCTTTGCGCTGGGGGTGCAGTACCACGTTTCGGTGCGTCTCGTCCAGCGCGCGAACGGCGGCGTGGACATGACATGGCAGAAGCGCGATGCTTCCTCGGGCGCGGTGCTTGCCGAGGGGACGTATGGCATGGACAACGAATGGTCCGTAGCCAAGCTCAACGACTGGCAGTTCTGCCTCGGGCGCGCCCACAATTCCCAGACCGACAACGACCCTGCCGCCACCTACGACGAAGTGCGCGTGTGGAAAAAGGCGCTGTCGGATGAACAACTCGCCTGGAGTGCCCGGCTGGGACCCGACACCTTGCCGACGGACGACGGCAATGCGACGCTGTCCACGGTGTCCGTCTCGGTGTCCGGTTCCGGCAGGGTGGCGGCGAATGGCGGCGAAGCGGCCGCGAGTGTCTCGCTTGATGTGGCCCGCAGCGCGTCCGTCACGCTGGTCGCCTCGCCCGCAGAAGGTTTTCTCTTCCGGCGTTGGCTCGTTGATGCGCATCGCATCGTCGAGGGAACCGCGACGGATTCCACCGTCACGCTCGA